>NZ_BFAX01000001.1 GCF_004310395.1 Methanofervidicoccus abyssi
TGGTGGTATCAATACGTAATAACCCTTTAATGGCGTATCCCAATGAAACAATTTATGGAAGGATCCACAACACACTAATAAGACTTCTATATCCAAAGGCGGATAAAGTTATAGTAGTATCCAAAAAAATAAGAGATATACTGTCCAACCAATATAATATCCCAAGAGAAAAAATAGAGGTTATATACAACCCTCACAATATCCAAAACTACCTAAAACTATCAGAAGAACCGATAGAAGATGAATACAGGGAAATATTCAAGGATTCCTTTGTATTTATAAACATAGGGAGGCTAATGGAACCAAAAGGACAGTGGTTTTTAATTAGGGCATTTAAAAAAGTTGTTGAAGCACACAGTAATGCAAAACTGATAATCTTAGGAGAAGGAAAATTAAGAAAAGGATTAGAAGATTTAATAAGAAAACTCAACTTAGGAAACAAGGTATTCTTAATAGGAGTTCATAAGAATCCATTTAAATTTTTAAAAAACTCACAGTGTTATGTTCACTCATCCCTGTGGGAGGGCTTACCTAACACGTTAATTGAGGCTTTAACCCTAAATCTTCCAATCATCTCCACAGATTGTGAAACTGGTCCCAGAGAAATCCTCACTCCAGAGTTGGATATCGACAAAAAAATTGATTATCCTTATTTTGGAAAATATGGAATACTAATAAAACCCTTCCCAAGAAAGTACATTTTTAAAGATCTGGAAGAAAAACCTTTGATAGAACAGGAAAAACAATTAGCCGAGTTAATGATCAGGATGATTGAAAATGAGGAATTGAGAAAAAGATATTCTAATGGCTTAGAAAGAGCGAGAGATTTTGATATTGAAAAGATTATTAGGAAGTGGGAAGAAGTGATAAGATGAATGTAGAAATAGATATATTTTCAATTAAATACGAAAACAAAAGAATAGATCTGATTGGTAATCCTTATCAAGCATTAAAAGACCTTGAAAAGTACTTAGATTTTATAACAGAAGTATGTAAAGGGATATGTAAAAATAATAACTTAATAAAAAAAGAATTCGAAAATCTACTATATTACTCTTTTTTATACTACTTAGTAAACTGGGATAATATCTATCACTCTAATCAAGTTCCCTATATTAATTGGTACAACTTTAAAAATAATATATAAAAAGAAAATCATATATATGACTCTTGCCATAACTGACCCAAACAGTCCATAATAAAACACCCCCTATTTCCTTCATAACCCCTTGTTATGGACTGCACTATTGCAACTCCCATACCAGGTAGGGCAAAAATGCCTGTAAGGGTTAAAATAGTCATTACAAAGTAATACTCTCCAAAGGATTCCTTGGAGAACATATTTGCTAAAATTACACTTAATAAAAAACCCTTTATAAATAAAAAAAATTCTGCTAATTCCTAACCAAAACCCTCCCTTTATAAAGTAAGGTAAATCCAACCCTACCTTTGAGGAATACTTTTTTGCCAGTAAATATATCCTCTCCTTTAAACTGTAGTACAATTCTTTAAACTTCGTTATCATCTCTATCTCTCACTTAACTCCCTTAGAATCTTCTTGTATCTTTCCACTGACACCTTCCAATTAAAGTTTTCTTCTACGAACTTCTTAGCCTCCCTACCACAGTGAACCCTCAACTCCCTGTCATTAATAAATTCCATTATGCCCCTGCATATCTCCTCTGGACTGTTATCCTTTAGAAGTATTCCAGTTTTTTTGTTCACTATTACTTCATCTCCCCCCTCATAGGGACTACCTACAACAGGTTTTCTACAACACATAGCCTGAAGTAAAGATGTAGAAAGACCCCCACCTCTATATGATGGATGAACATATATATCACAACTTTTAATTATCCCTATAGCCTCCTCAAAATCCTTCTTTCCAGTAAAGTATATCCCCGTATTGAGATACCCCCCAGATAACTCTTTAAGATACTCTAAATCTTCCCCGTATCCAACTATTATTAACACAGTTTTATCCCTTATCTCTTTAGGAAGAAGTTTGTATCCTTCAATTAAATTATCCACTCCCTTCCATCTATACAACCTTCCAACAAAACATAGTTTTATCTTATCTTTAAATTTATCCTTTATCTCTCTATCTTCAGGTATGCTGTCTATATAATCTATCTCTATACCTCGATATATTACAGGAATATCAAGATTTTCTAAAAAATTCTCCAAGATAAATTTTTTGACAGATTTTGATATAGCTATCACACAATCAGATCCTCTAAATATCAATTTTCCTATCGTTTTATCATACATATAGGCTATCTTGTTAGTAAACCTATTACTCACATTAACAAAGGCACTGCCATGCTCCACATGTACAAGTTTTATCTTGGACAGTCTAAATTTTGCAAAGAGAAAACCTAACAGTGTATTTGAGAAGAATCTTGTTCTTGTCATTACAACATGAAAATTTATTTTATATAGACTGAAAAACATTTTCCAAAACTTGATGCTTAATATATTGGGAACAGGATAATTTGGAATAACCTCAAAGGCAGGATACCTATACACCTTAACGTTGTTGTGTCTAACTTCAAATTCTTTATACTTTGGAATATTTGGGGCGAAGATATAGATGTTAAATTCTTTATACTCAGATAGGTACTTAACAAATTCATCAACATGAGTTTCTAATCCTCCAATATGAGGTACATAGTATCCTGGAAAGATTATAAGGTTGATGGCCATCTATTACCCCCAAATAGATTTTTTGAAGCAATCTGTAAGGAAATATTACAACTCTTTATAATTTTTTAAATACTTCATACTAATCACTATTGTTGTTATCACACATATCACCACCTGAACAATAGATACAGGTGCCTTAACAGTAAGAGGTTCATCTATTCTGACGTCATCTAAAACATAGTATGGATTATAGTTTCTAGTAGAATCAGCCCTCAAATTAACCCCCTCTATCCTCAAGGTGTTGCTCCCGTTATTTATACAGTCTGTAACATCTACCTTCACCCTCTTTACGTCCCATGTAAAACCTCTATTGCTCCCTTTAATTGTATATATCAACTCATCGTTTAGATAGACCCTAACCTCCATATCTTTATCTATATTTCCGTAATGTCTAAAGGTAAGGTTATACGTGTAATTTTCCACTTTATCTATCTGGAAATTGTAGATCTTACTATCTTCTTTATAATTTATTTTTATATATCCAAAGTTGTAGGCAAATACTCCATCTATTAATAAAAGGAGAAGAAATAGCAGTATAACACTTCTACTTAGAGAGAGCATACAATTCCTCCCAATTTTTAATATTTATATCAATACTTTACTACCACTTTTATCCCTCTTATACCTTCCAAACTCACTTATATACTTCAACTTATCTCCCCAGAACACAGGCCCATCCCTACACACACAGAAGCCCTCTTCATCTAAAGCACACTGACCACAGAGACCTATACCACACTTCATATACCTCTCGAGGGACAACTGTACAGGAATATTGTATTCCTTTCCAATCTCCACTACTTTTTTCATCATCAACTCTGGTCCACAGCTTATTATAAGATCGAAATCACTATCTTCTTTCAGTAACTCTTCCAACCTTTCCGTTGTAAACCCACGGTAGCCAAGACTTCCATCATCTGTACATAAGAGTAACTTTCCACATCTTCTAAACCTCTCTATAAATAGTAATTCTTCTTTACTACGGGCTCCAAGTATCGTAGTTATCTCAAAACCTTTCTTTGAGAACTCTTCCATAGCAGTTACAACAGGTACAGATCCAATACCCCCAGCAATTCCAAGTATTCTGTCTCCCAAAGGTTCGAAGAATGTCCCATAAGGACCCCTAACGCCTATTAAATCTCCTTCTCTCAGATTGTGCATAGCCTCTGTAAATCTACCAACCTTAGCAACTGTAAAACTCCTATCAGAAGAGAATCCAAAGGGTTTTTCATCTACACCTGGAAGCCACAACATGGCAAACTGTCCAGGCCTAAATTTAAACTTCCTATCTAAGATGAAGGTTTTTACAGTTGGAGTTTCAACCACTACCTCTTTTATCTCGCAGATCACCGGCTTCTCCACATTATCCCTCATCTCTATTTTTCAGAGCTACCTTATAGTGAAAACAGGAGTAATATCCTTCATGACATGCAACCCCTTTCTGCTCAACGACAAAGAGAAGTGCATCCCCATCACAGTCTCTGTAGATTTCCTTTACCTTCTGTATATTCCCACTCTCTTCGCCCTTCTTCCAGAGTTTTCTTCTACTTGTAGAGTAGTAGTGCATATAACCTGTTTCTAAGGTTCTTTTCAACGCTTCCTTATCCATAAACGCTGTCATTAATACGTTTTTTTTCTCGTCGGTAGTTATCGCTATTATTAGGTTCTTCCCATCGATTTTTCTAAATTTTAAATTTAATTCCTTTATAATTCTTTCTGCATCCATAATATCCCAATTGAAGGTTATCATGTTATATATACTCAATAATTTTGTTATGAATTTTCATAATTGTTTACATAATCGTTATTTTTCCAAAATACTTATATACTTAAAAATATATTATTAATTTATATATAATAATGTTTACAGACTAATATATTATGTTACTGAGGTGGTTTATATGAGGATGTATAAAATTAGAGGACAAATATCTTTAGAATTAATATTACTGATGCTTGCAGTATTATTAGGTACTGTTATAGTAGGAGGAATTATTGTACCTAATAATTTATTTAATATAACAAGTGTAGAAGATACTAAAGAGATATTATTTAGAGGATTTGTGGAAGGAGGAGGGGTTTCTGTATCTTTTAGTGGTAATGATAACTTTTCAAACAATGGCACTACAGAAGCCTCTAATGCTGGAAATAACGAAAGTAACAACGAGTATGGAACTAATATTATTACTAACGGAAGTATAGCTGGAAGTCTAGAATTAACATTGATGGGTAACAGTATTTCATATATAACTTCGGATGTAATTCCAGGGGGAGAATCAATAAGTGGAGATATAGATATCACTATTCCTGGTAAAAAAATAAAGAAATTCAATGTAAATGAAACAAAGAAATTCAATGTAAATGGATACGTGACTGGAAAAATAAAAGTAAATGGAAATGGTGAATTACAGCTAGGAAACTTATCAGAAATTGATACCTTAACACTGGATATGAATGGAAACGCTAACATTACGTTGGATATTCTAAAAGTATACCATCTATATACAGGTGTTATTAAAGGTAATGTGGATCTTACACTATCCGGTACCAATATAGTTACCATGGATGTTAAGAGGATCAATGGAAATGGAGTATTAATTCTAAATAACGTATCTATTGAAACATTGAAAGTTGAAGAAATGGAGAGTAACTCAAAGTTAATAATCAATAACTCCATTATAGATGACTTTGAAAAAGGAATTATAAAGGGAGAAATAATATATATAAATTCCTCAGTAAATGGAATATGGTATTCCTAATTACATTGAAAAATAATCCTATCCGAATATTATTTTTATATTTTTACTATAATTAACCTATTAATAAAAGAATTTATTATTTATTTAATATTTTTTTATCTTCTCTTTTAGTAGTGGTTTATGCATAAAGTAAAGTGCTAGTGCAAGCATCAATATACTTCCTGCGAGATATACCATCTCCATTGGATTGGAATAATCTATATTCATCACCCTTTTAAAAAATCCAATAATTAAAACCATTATCACAACTTTTCCAAGTTTGTCCTTAAGCTCATCTAAACTGTAAATTGCTAAGATCCTACTTCTACCACTCTCCTCCTTATCGTCTATCTCACTGATAAAAAGTTCGTAGATACCAAAGGAGAATATCAACATAACCACTGCAACTAGATAGAGATGCACTGCACCTATGATCTTTTCAATTAACAATTCATGAAAATTTAGAGGATGATAACCTTCAAAAAAGAACATATATACTCTTTCAGTGATTATCACCATATCATAACTGGCTACGAGAAAGAGGGAGATACTTCCAACCATTCCAAATATAACAGCTAAGATAGCGATCAGCCTACATTTCCATAGAGTTCCTTCAAAAATAACCTCTAAAATATTCTTCTTTTTCATAACCTCACCTTAATTATACAACAAGAAAATAGATCTTTACACCAATATCTTTTATATCTTTTTTGGTGATTTGTATGGAGTCTCGAAAAGACGTAAAGATCTTAATAATGGGAGGTACAAAAGACGGAATCGAGATATCCAAAAGGTTAAAAAAGATGGGGTTCTTCACCATCACAACTACAAAAACAGACTACGGTAGCAAGTTGGTAGAGAAGTACTCGGATGTAGCCATCTCCAGGGAGAGCACAGATAAAACTCTTAAAGATATAATTAAAGAGTACAACATCTCAGTCCTAATTGACGCCACCCATCCTTTTGCAGTTAACGCCTCCAAGAGAGCTATAGATGTTTCAAAGGAATGTAATATTCCCTATATAAGGTATGAACGCCCTCATAGAAGATATAATGATGCCATATATACGAAAGACTTTGAAGAGGCCTCGAAGGTTGCCCTGAATATAAGTAAGAAAAACATCCTTTACGTTGGAGGAATTAAAAACTTAGAAACTGTAGTAAAGGTAATAGGAAAAGAGAGGCTGATTACCAGAGTGCTTCCAACTTCAGTACCGATAGCTCTGAAGTTGCTACCTTCTAAAAATGTAATAGGTATGGAAGGAATATTCTCAAAGGAATTAAATAAGTATATTCTCTTAGATTACAACTGTGACGTACTTATCACAAAGGACAGTGGAGATAGTGGGGGGTTGAATGAGAAGGTTTTAGGTGCTAAAGAGGCTAATGCAAAAGTAATAATTGTAGAACGTCCTAAATTGGATTACCCTCTATTTTTCTACAGTATTGAAGATCTTTTAGGGTACGTGGAAACCTTATTTTCCGAGGCTAAACAAAAACCCATTGTTGAATGATATCCAAGAGTGTAGTTAAGATTAACCTTTGAATAATGGAAAAACACCGAGGTAACACAATACCATGGATTATAATAATAAAATAAATAAGAAAAAAATAAATAAAATAAAAAAGAGACAGAAAACTTCTAAGAAACTTGAATTATGAATCACAATAAAACCTTAATAACTTTTTTATTATATTATATAGATTAATGTATAACCATTAGTATTATTATGGATAGTATTATTGTGATACTAGTAAAAATATGATTAGTATAATAGTTACTGTTAATAAAATAACGTCATTTGTACTTATATTTCCTATATTAAAATGAATATCGGAATTTTCTGAATACCCTCTGGAGACCATGGCTAAATAAGTTCTCTCCCCCTGTTCGTAGGCCCTTATAAAAATAGATCCTACGGTATATCCGAAAATATTGAGTATTTGTTTATACGATAAGTTTTTTCTATTTAACGCCCTAGATTTTTGAGCCCTTATTGTGGATTGCAGTATATCATACATTATAAAAAGATATCTAATCATCAAACCCAAAAGGATGGACATAATATTTGGAAGGCCCAGTTTTCTTCCAGCAAGTATTACTTTATATATTGGTGTAGTTGAAGATAGGAATACAATAGAAGTAATTGAAACAAGGAATTTTAAAAATAACAGTATTCCAAAATTCAATCCTTCCTGGTATATAGGAATACCGAAGATTTGAAAAATTATAGTATTTCCCCTTATAAAGGGCTGAAATAGGACAATAAATAACCCAAAAGGTAGTATCGGTATTATTCTTTTTAAGGTATTTTTTAACGAAATTTTAGATAAAATAATTAATAGAATCATATAGAATTCAAGTATTATCAAAAAATAGATATTTTTTAATGTTGTTGCTGTAATTATTAATAACAATACAATAATTAGTTTTATCCTTGGATCCAACCTGTGTATTATACTATTTTTAAAATTTTCTCTTTCTATAGCACGTAATGAACCATGCAAAAAACCACCTATATTTTAATATTTTTAATAAATGCAATAAAATATTTAAAAAAATATTTAAAAATGATTATTGGGATTATATTTTTCAAAAACTACTGATTATACTGACTACTTTTATTTTTAACTAAAACCTTGCTCAATCCATAGGTTAATCCCAATGCAATCATGGTTCCCACAACTAGTGCAATAATCTCCCCAATTTTTCCCATACCTTCAATACCATAATCGGGCATTGGTGCTGGGATTACACTTCCTTCCTCCTTTAGACCAATCTCTTCTAAATTTTGATGCAGTACCTTTTCATTGATAACCTTTTCTGCAGTACTTTCTAAACCATCTGGATTTGTTGATGCCAAGAAGGGAGACAATATACTAATTAGGAAGGCAATTATTAAACCTCCATAGATTATTTTATCCATTTTATCCATTTGATATCACCTTATTAAGTCCTTTAATTAAATCAGGTCTTACGGATGATAGGTAGGAAACCACAACTGCAGTTATGACACCTTCAATAATTCCAATTACTGCATGGTATAAACCCATATACATTAGTCCCTTGTCCAATGGGAAGGTACCTGCAATTGCCAATTCAATTGCACAGGCAATTGCTGCTAAAAATACTCCTGTCCACCCAGCAGCAAATGCTGCAACAGGTATGCTGACATTTTTTAACATTTTAAATACATAATATCCAACAAAGGAGGTAATTATCCCCATATTGAATATATTTGCACCCATAACTACTAATCCACCATCTGCAAAAAATAGTCCTTGGACAATTAAAACTAACGTAATTAACAGTACTCCAGCCCATGGACTATCAAAGATAATGGATACTAAAGGTCCTCCTACCATATGACCACTTGTACCCCAAGGTATAGGTACGTTCATGGACATAATGGCAAAGATACCTGCTCCAAGGACTCCAAAAAGGGGTACTGATTTTTCATCTAACTCCTTAGAAGCCCATTTAATGGATCTTGCAACAAACACCAGGGAAATTAACCAAAATATGGCACTTTCCCATAGTGGCAAAAAACCATCTGGTATGTGCATCATATCACCTATCTTCTTGTTAATACTAATCTTTAATTTAGTAATAATGTAATACTTTTATTAGAGTTTTTAATATAAATAACTTACTATAAAGAAATTTTTATTACTATTAAATATTTTTTGAGTAATCTATATGAACACCAATAACAAAAATAAAAGTTAAATTTAAGAATTTTTGAGTTAAAAATAATTTTATAAAAGAATAATAGGTAATTAAAAAAATAAAAATGAAAAAATAATTAAAATTTAAAAAATGAATATAATATTTTTAAAAATCGATTTATTTTTTTAATGGGACAATTACTACTTTAATAGAAACTGGGTTATTTCAGTTTAATATATCATGTTTTTAAATAACTTTAAATAATAAAACTGAAAGGTATTGAATATATGCTATATCATATTAATGCATGATTATTAAGTATTTTATATTCTCTATATTTCGGTGTAATGTATGATAGATCTGGCTAAAAAACACTTTGAAAAGATTGTAATACTCTGTGGAGCAAACAGAGATTGTAAGTATTACCCATGTCATTTTAACAACCAGGTATGTCTCTGGTGTTTCTGTCCCTTCTATCCCTGTTACGACGAGAGGCTGGGAGAATTTATCACAAGAAAAGATGGTAACAAGATATGGAGTTGTATTAAATGTTCCTGGATACATAGGCCAGATGTTGCCTGTGAGGTTTTAAAGGAGATCTTAGAGGTTACAAGGGGTAAAAATACAGCAGAGGCTCTAAAAGTCTTTGAAAACAGGGAACTACTGATGGAGATTATGAAGAAGGTAAGGGAAAAATTACCGTAGGTGTTTCAATGATTACCGTGGGAATAGATCATGGAACCTCCGGTATTAAGGTGTGTATCAGAGAAAATGGTAAAAATACCTTCTTTATACTCTCACGTAGTGAGATAAAGAACAGATCTTTTATACAGGAGTTAAGTAAGTACGTAAATCCTAACAACATAGATCTTATCTCCGTATGTTATTCCATGGGGGATGGTATAGATAGAATACTACCTATAGAGAAGGTAAAAAACAGGGGTATAGTTAGTATAGAAGGTGTTGGAGAGAAGATAGGAGGAGGTACTAAGGTATTTGACGAGATAAAAGAATCTGACATTCCTGCCGTGGTAATTCCTGGACTTCATAGAGGTATTAAGTGCTTAGATCGGAGATTCAGGGCTCTCTACTCCCATATAGCTTCCCCCGAAAAACTCTGTATGGCCTACAGTGCCTACAAACTACTCCAACTTAGAGATTTCATCCTCTCAGATATATCATCCAACACTGTTACATTAATTGTAAGGGATGGAAAGGTATTTGGAGGTTTTGACGCCTGTATTGGAGCAGTGGGATTACTACATGGGCCCATAGATTTGGAGATGATCAGAGAGATAGACAGTAAGAAGATAACTGCCAACGAGGCATTCTCAACTGGAGGTATAATAAAGATAATAAAAGATAGATATAGAGGTGTGGAGAACACATTAGAAGAGATCCTCAGGTGTTATAAAAAAGATAACAGGTGTGTCCTTGCAATAGAATCCCTTGTCCTCAGTGTAGCCATGGAGATAAACGCCCTTATGGTCCTAAATCCTAATAGGGATGTAGTACTAACAGGATCCCTTGTAAACATTAGGGAATTCGCCATCCCCGAGAGATTAAAAGAATATATAGATGGAAACTTCTATCTTTTGAAGGGGGAGAGTGGTGCTCTTGGAGGTGCTTTAATTGCAGAGGATATATTAAAAGGTGTTAGGAATATTTTAGGTATAGAGGTAGATTGTAGATAGTTATCTATTTTTTTTACTTAATTATAACAATAAAGTAACTGGGTGTAAGTCAGAAGATGTTATGGGATTTTTAAGTTTGATATTAAAATCTACTATAAAAATATAATATAACTATAAAAATATAATATAAAAAACATAATTTTTAAACGTATAACAAAGAAATAATGAAAATAATAATATAAGTGAAAAAATAAGAATAATTAAAAATAATATAAAAATAACAGAAAAGAGATGCAAAAGACTCTCTTGAAAAAGATTTGGGGCATTTTACCTACTTCCCTAGTGCTCCGTATAATCCAGAAGATAAAGGATTATACTTTACTTTTCACCTGTTATATTCTTATTTTTCTGTTTATAACTATTATTTTTTGATTATAATAATTTTTATTATTCTTCATCAAAAATCTGGATAGTTCCTGTTTAAGTATAAAATCTTTTTTGCCCATAATGATTAAAATATAAATAATAAACAGTTGAACTGAAGGAGTGATGGAAACGCAGTGAGCAGTGATTCTATTACAGTATCAAAGGTTTTCCCAGAGAACAGCAGTAAGGCCAACTATTTTTATTATTTTTATTAATCGTATTTCATATTAATAACTTTTATATAATTATTATTTTTTTATTTAAAAAAGAGATGTTAAATAGAGGTGAACCTATGAAGGTATATTTAAATGGTAAATTTGTAGATAAGGAAGATGCCAAAATATCCATCTATGATCATGGTCTCTTGTATGGAGATGGAGTATTTGAAGGTATAAGAGCATATGATGGAGTTATCTTTAAATTAAAGGAACATGTAGATAGACTTTACGACTCTGCAAAATCTATTCTTTTAGAGATGCCACTCTCTAAGGAGGAGATGGAGAAAGTGGTAGTTGAAACTGTAAGGATAAACAATCTGAGAGATGCCTATATTAGACTGGTGGTTACTAGAGGTATTGGTGATTTAGGGTTAGATCCTAGAAAGTGTTCCAATCCAACTGTATTCTGTATAGCTGAACCTATGAATCCTCTACTTGGAGAGAGTGGTATAAGAGCTATAACATCTTCAATTAGGAGGCTACCTGTAGATGTACTAAACCCTGCTGTAAAATCCTTAAATTATTTAAATAGTATCTTGGCAAAAATTCAGGCGAACTATGCAGGCGTTGATGAGGCATTTCTCTTAGATAGTGAGGGATATGTTGTAGAAGGTACAGGAGATAATATATTTGTAGTGAAAAATGGAATTATAAAAACTCCTCCAGTGGCATCCAGTGTATTAAGGGGGATCACAAGAGATACAGTGATAGATATAGCGAAAGAATTAGGTTATATAGTTGTGGAGGAGAGAATTACACTTCATGAGTTATACGTAGCAGATGAGGTATTTATAACAGGTACTGCTGCAGAGTTAGTGCCTGTTATAGAAATAGATGGGAGGGTTATTAATGGGGGTAAGATAGGTGAAATAACAAGGAGGTTGAAGGAGGAGTTTAACAGAGTGAAGAGAATCTTAGGTACTAAGGTGTATGACTAATGAACTCTCATATAGAAGAGATATATCCACAGAATCATGAGAATCAGCATTAAGACGGAGAAGATTACTAAGGTAGGTGAATTTCCAATGAGGATAGGAATAGGTCCGATCATGATAATACCTGAAAAAGAAACTTCACTCTCATTTTCTTTGTCTATGTTATTTTCTATCTTCTCTTTATTTTGGGTTCCATATGTGATAACTCCAAGGGACAGGAGGAAAAAACCGATAACTATTAGAAATATACCAACGTATATAATGAGTAGTCTATCCATAGATATCCCTTTTTAATGTTGTAATATCACAACTATAACTTAACTTCATTAAATCATTGGCCAATACTACATTTTAAATTGAAAAATATATAAGTTCCCATTAATGTAGTGAAATAAAAACAGTTAATATATCCTAAAATTATTTTCTTAATTTTCTCCCTATAAAATCCTGTATCTTATTTTTTGTAATTATTATAATCCTTACATTTTTATCATCATCATTAACCAAGAACATAATTTTTAAAGTATAAAAATAATAGTTATATAATCTGGGGAATAAGAACTTATTTTTTGCTTTTTTATCTTTATATTCATTGTCTTATTTTTTCTTTAATTTTTATAATAATATTTATATTATGTTATTTTAAACTCCAATCTCTAGAATATCCCTGAGCACCTGGAAAGTATAAAGTTTCCCCTATTGACGAGGCATCCTATAGAATGACCAATAACTACGTGGAATCGCAGAGTTCTCTTTTTATTATCTTAGTATTTTATAGACCATAATCTCTAATTAATTAATATATTATAAACTCTAATAATATGCTGTGTTGTAAAATACACAGAACCATAACATTTATATAGAAGTTTGTAATCATATATATACCGTAGAAGTAGAAAAACTGTAAAGAATTAAATAACCAATCATAATAATAAGGAGGTGGGGGAGGATGGTAGCAACCCAACCAATAGTTATATTGCCTGAAAATGTAAAGAGATACGTAGGTAAAGAAGCACAAAGAATGAACATACTGGCAGGGAGAGTTATAGCTGAAACTGTAAGGTCCACATTAGGTCCAAAAGGAATGGACAAAATGTTAGTTGATGATTTAGGGGATATAGTTGTTACAAACGATGGTGTAACAATATTAAAGGAGATGAGTGTAGAACACCCTGCTGCAAAGATGTTAATTGAAGTTGCTAAGACCCAGGAGAAGGAAGTTGGAGATGGTACAACAACAGCAGTAGTTATAGCAGGTGAGTTGTTAAGAAAGGCTGAAGAGTTGTTAGATCAGAATGTACATCCAACAGTAATTATAAAGGGATACCACTTAGCACTTAACAAAGCTCAGGAGATATTAAAAGACATAGCAATAGATGTTAACCCAGAAGATAAAGAGATGTTGAAGAAAATAGCAATGACATCTCTAACTGGAAAAGGTGCTGAGAAGGCTAGAGATAAGTTAGGAGAAATTGTAGTTGATGCTGTTACAACAGTTGTAGATGAAAACGGTAAGGTAGATAAGGATCTGATAAAGATCGAGAAGAAAGAAGGTGCTTCAGTAGATGAAACAGAGTTAATTAAGGGAGTAGTAATTGACAAGGAGAGAGTAAACCCACAAATGCCTAAGAAAGTTGAAAATGCAAAGATAGCACTACTTAACTGCCCAATAGAAGTAAAAGAAACTGAAACAGATGCTAAGATAAACATTACAGATCCTGCAAAGATGATCGAGTTCATAGAGCAAGAAGAGAAGATGATAAAAGATATGGTAGATCAGATAAAGGCATCTGGTGCAAATGTAGTATTCTGTCAGAAAGGTATAGACGATCTTGCTCAGCACTACTTAGCTAAGGCTGGAATACTAGCTGTAAGAAGAGTTAAGAAGTCTGACATGGAGAAACTTGCAAAGGCTACAGGTGCAAACATAATAACAAACATAAAAGATCTCACACCAGAGGACTTAGGAGAGGCTGGAGTAGTATCTGAAGAGAAAGTTGCTGGAGATGCAATGATATTTGTAAGAGAATGTAAGGATCCAAAGGCTGTAACAATCTTAGTAAGAGGTACAACAGAGCACATTGTAGATGAAGTAGCAAGGGCTATTGAAGATGCAATTGGAGTAGTGGCCTGTACAATAGAAGATGGTAAGATAGTTGCTGGTGGTGGAGCAACAGAAGTAGAGTTGGCAATGAGATTAAGAGATTACGCAGATACAGTTAGTGGTAGAGAACAGTTAGCAGTTAGAGGATTTGCCGATGCATTAGAGGTAATACCAAGAACACTAGCTGAAAACGCAGGTTTAGACGCAATAGAGATGATGGTAAACCTCAGGGCTAAACATGCAAACGAAGGAAGTGCAGCATATGGATTGAATGTCTTCACAGGAGAGATAGAAAACATGGTAGAGAAGGGTGTTGTTGAACCACTGAGAGTTAAAACACAGGCAATCCAGTCAGCAGCAGAAGCTGCTGAGATGTTGTTGAGAATAGATGATGTAATAGCTGCTGAGAAGTTAGAAGGTAAAGATAAGAAAGGAGGTTCTGAAGACTTTGGAGGGGAAGACACCAACCTCTAACATCTAACTAATACTTCATTATATTTTTATTTTTTTTGTTACTATATATCGATATATGCAAATAAATGAATAATTATTATAAAAATATAGATCAATTAAAATCAGACCTTAATACTGGAACAAAAGAAGTTGAACTGTTTAAGTTATTTGATTTTATTTAACCTAAAAAATGGTGGGCCCAGCCGGATTCGAACCGGCGACCCTCGCCTTGTAAGGGCGATGTCATAGCCAGCTAGACCATGGGCCCGTATAAAACAATTACAATACTACTATATAAATATTACGGTTTAATGTATATATATACACTACCATATTGGGGAAGTATGAAAGATAGAGCACTTAAAAATTTTTTAAGAGATATAGAAGAGATAATAAAATACTCTTCAGAGAAGGATGAGAAAAGTATAGAGAAATTTAAAAAAATATTAATGGAGATAAAGGAAGAGAAAGGTATAAACATTGTAGCGGATTATACGGAGTATAATCCCCTCCATCTGGGACATAAGCACTGTTTAAATAGAGGTAAGAAGAAGGGACTCTTTATAAGTGTACTCCCTGGACCCCTTGAGAGAAGTGGTAGGGGAATACCCTATCTAGTAGATAGATACATTAGGGCAGAGATGGCTATAAGGGCTGGTGTAGATATAGTTGTTGAAGGACCTCCTATGGGTATAATGGGCTCTGGGCAGTATATGAAGTGTATCGTCAAAATGTTTCATACTATAGGAGTAGATGTTATACCTAGGGGATATATAAGAGACAGTAAGATGGAGAAAATAGTAGATCTTATAAATAAGGGATACCACATCAGTGTAAAACCTTATAATATATCCTGTATTGAAACTGGAGAGTTTATCTGTGAGAAACTTGAGACAGATAACTACGTAATAGCATCCTTGTCTAACACTATCTATAAACTAAATAAAAAATACAACCTAAACTTCAATCCAAAGTTTCTATTTGTTGAAAGACTTGAGGGTATAAGTGGTAGTAAAATAAGAGAGTGGATATTTAAGGGCAAATTTCAGGAAATAGGTGATATGGTTCCTGAAACTACTTTAGAAGTATTGGAAAAGTACTCGGGAGGGGATATAGAAAGTATCATTCTTAGGAGATTTGAAGATAGAATATTGGAGACTGTTAACGAATATCCCCTTGAAAAGTATGTTCCAAAACATATTGCGGAGATTTTAGAGAAAAATAGGCCCTATAAAAGTGTGGAAGAGATTAGAAAAACTATACCTCAAGGTTTCTCTAAGCATTTTAAGGAGAGGATCGTTTCCATGTTGGAATGTAGGATAGAAAGAGATATTATCTCAGAGTACATTAAGAACTATCCTCCTAAGATAAAAATTCTATCTATAAACCAAGATATTTTATAGATCTTAGATTTGAAAAATAATAAGATAAAATAAAAAATAAGACCTCTCTCCACCCCAACATAAATTTTGAAAGTATAAACAGGTAGACATTCCGACCCCTGAATATTGGAAGGAGGAAATCTTCTCTAATATTTACTACTATACTACTTCTCTGATCTTTTCTAGTGTCCAGAAATTTAACAGAAATTTCACGTACTTCTCCAGTATCTCAAACGTGTCCAAAGAATAAATGGTCATAACTTTACTTTTTTATCTCCTATTGATTAATAATTTTAATTCTCCTTTTTTCTTTTTATAATTATTATTTTTTTAAATACGTTATTGTTAATTTTAAAATATTTTATTATTATATTTTATTATTGTAATCTATAAAGATAAAGAATACTAAAAAAACCAAAATGATTGAGACTCTTTTAAGATCCATCTTTTCTACTGGGATCATATGTTGCTTTTTGATAAGATTTCCATTCCCTTTTTATTTTTAAACAGTTATTTTTTGTGGTTAATTTTTAATAATATTATATTAATATAGAAAAATAAAAAGTTAATATCTGTAACACACTTGATTGAATTTTTTCAATTCCCACAGATTATCTCTTAGGAGGGGAATACTTTGCAAAAACAGAGGTTCTGCTTAGATACAACTGCCATCACCGATAGTGAAGTGAGAAAATCCTTAAATGCCTCCACAATAACGGAGTCTGCTGAAAAGATACTTGATCTCATTGCAAAATCTAGAATATACCTGGATATATCCTGCCACATACCCTACCCAAGTGTGTACAATGAGTTGATAGGTTTCTTAAAGAGGGAGGGATGTCCAGAGGAGATTATAATAAAGGTAGATACCTGGCTGGTAAAAAAGACTCCAAACAGATACGAGATAAAACTCCCTGCAGAAATACTATACGAGTATATAAGAGATTTAAGGGAGAGAATAAACAAAGGTATGAGGCTAAGTGAAAGTGCCATGTATGAAACTGCAGAGGAGATATACAACCTTACAATAAAGGGGGAAGGAGGTAAGAGAGAATTAATAAACTCTGTACTCTCGAAAACTGTCAATACCTTCAGAAACAAGTACAGAAATGCCCTTAGGACAGGAACCCTTGACAGTGCTCCTGACCTAGATGTGTTGCTTCTAGCGAAAGAATTGGATGCTGCAGTTGTTGCTAGTGATGAAGGTATTGAAAAATGGGCTCAACGCTTAGGTTTAAGGTTTGTTAAGGCAAAGGATTTTCCATTTATTTTGAAGGAGTATCTGTCAGTTTATAAAAAATAGGGTATAGAGTTGTGTTTTTAATAATTAAACCTTTGATTAGAACTAAGGTGATATTGTGAATCTAAAGGAGTTTATAAATATCTGCCATCTGTTATACCAGAGAAAGTACGTCGTAGGTAGTGGAGGTAATGTAAGTATCAGAGTGGATGATACAGTATATATTACACCTACAGGATCTATACTGGGATGTTTAAGGGAGGAAGATGTCTCTATTGTTGATATGGAAGGTAATATAATAAAAGGAGAACCTTCATCTGAGTTGAAGATGCATTTAGGCATATACAGAAATAGGAAAGATATAAACAGTGTAATACATACTCATTCTCTCTATGCTATAGCCCTTTCAGTGCTAGATAAAGAGATAGAGTTGATAACCCCTGAATCTAAAGTTTTCATAAAAAAGATAGGTTATGTTCCCTATTTAGAAGCAGGTAGTGAGGAGTTAGCTAAGGAGGTGTTTAAAAGAAAAGAAGATGTGATTATACTTAAAAATCATGGTGTTGTATGTCTAGGAAAAAATCTAAGGGACGCCTATATAAAAACAGAAGTTGTTGAAGAAGTTACAAAGTTGAACTTTATTACTCATCTTTTACAGTCTCCAAGGCACTAACTATACTCCAGATCTGGGTTCTTGTATGAAGGGGCATATTTGGATCGTCACTGATATCGTCCAAATACTGTATCGCAGTGGCACTTCTTACAATGTATTCCTCTTTTTCATTTAAGATGGCATCCTTTGCATTCTGTGCCGCAGCTCTTATATTCCTTGGAACTGTAGGATCATTTATGATGTTATCCAGCATCTGAGCTATCTGTTTTAACTTCTCCTCTGGACTGAGTTTCTTAGGTTTAAACACCTTCTCACCCTCAGAATTTTTTAAGGGTGATAAAAAATATAGCACTTATCCCTGTCCTATCAACTCGGTAATAGGTTTCTCTCCATACTCGACGATCTTGGTATTTACCTGGACGATATCTTCAGAAATTGTGTTGCCTCTTACACTTTTTCTCTTCCTTATACCTTTTTCCTTCGGTCTGTATCCAGGACCTTTACTTAGTAGTACTCTTTTAACTCCAGTACCAGGAATATCGGGTCTCATTGGAAAACCACACTTGTCAGATCCTCCAGTTATTTTTAACTTGTATCCTTCCAGACCTATGATGGAACCGTCTATAATATCTCCTATTTTTTTACCTATCAATGCAGATGTTTCAACCTCCAACTGGTAGGATTTCCCATCTTTATCAGATACTACAACTTTGAACTTTGGCAAGTTATCACCTTAGTTAGTCTTTATTAAAAATAAGAATTATTGTAAGAGACATTAAAAATAAATTATTTTATTAATCTAAAAAAATGTTTTTAAATGTATAATCCTTGATTATTTTTATACTTTTCCACGTCCTTATTATCGTAGTTTCTTATCATAAACATTATATATAAAATTTTTGATATACCAAAGAAGTTATTAAGTGTTTCTACTATAAATAATAAAGTATCAAATGGAAAAAGTAAATAAAAGGTGAAGTTTTACTCCTTCTATTTTCACTAAAGAATAAATCTCACTGTTATCCCCTGGAAGGACCTGGGCACTGGTAGAAGGGAAAAAATTCTGCTAACACCTCCTTAAAGAGGTACGTTAGATTACCATGTTCTCTTTAAAACGCATTTCCCTAAAGGTGTTTAACCCCTACTTAAATTCAACTTCTACTAACTAAAAGTATTTAATTAAAAAAATTATTATTATCTTAACTTTTAATTAAAAGTATTTAAAAATAATATTATAAATTTAAAAGACTATTAGAATAATAAAAATTAATAAAAATAAATTTTACCTAAAATTGTTTTTTAATTATAATATTAACAGAGTTATTGATAAAATTCTAGTTCCTATTAAAATCTCAAAAAATTTCAGGTACAACTGTAGATATCAACAAATAGGATTTTTCTGTTTTTATTCCGGTGTCCAGAAATATATTCCTGGAAATTAACATGTCTTTTTTTGATATTTTTATACTTAATTTTTGTTTAGGATTAATAAAAAATTAAAATCATTGCATCAAAAATAATAAATAAAAAAGATAAGTCAATTATAAATTTTTAAAATATAAACAGATAATTTTTCACTCCTCTACGCTTTCTTCTATCATGTCCTAATATTCAGAAAATATCCGTTTATAAAGATCCGGGTAGTCCCTATGTTAGACATCCCAAAATACAAAAGAATTACAGCTAGAAATGTTGTATTGGATTTAAACGGTACCTTAGCAGTAGATGGCTATGTAGATAGAGAGGTTTTAAATCTGTTAAAGGAATTAAGTAAGAGTTACAGGATAGTTGTCCTAACTGCGGATACCTTTGGAAATGCTAAGAAGATATTTGAAGGACTAGATAATGTAACCTTGGAGGTTATAAGAGATTCTGAAGAGAAAACTAAAGTTGCTAAGAGATACACTCCATATATCGGAATAGGTAACGGTAACAACGATATAGGAGTCTTTAAAAATGCAGAATTGAGTATAGCGATTATAGGGAAGGAAGGATGTAGTGCTAAACTTCTCCTTTCTGCTGATGTTATAGTATGTGATATAGTAGATGCTATAAACCTACTACTAAAGGAAAAAAGATTAATAGCAACACTTAGAGGATAGCTAGTAGCAGTCAAACCTTGTACGTAGTGTTATCTCCCCCTTGAGATTCTCAGTTAGTAGTTTCTTGGCCTCTTCTACGGAGTAGTTCCCAAGTAGGTACATCATCTTAACTAACGCCACTTCCGGAAGCATGTCCTCACAGGGTATCACCCCCAATCTTAGAAGTTTTCTACCATTTGAATACACGTTCATATTTACCCTTCCATTTATACACTGTGAAGCCATAGCCACTAAGAGGCCACTGTCTATAGCGTACTTTATGTTGTTGAAGATAGTCTCTGGAGCATGTCCTAAACCAGTGCCCTCAAGTAAGATACCTTTATACCCTTTATCTACATAGTAATCTATTATATCTCCTTCTATCCCGGGATATATCTTTATTAGGGCTACTCTCTCCTCCAAGTTGGTGTTTATTTCAACCTTAGGATCTTCTCCTTCTACCTTATTATTTACTTCCCTTATATACTCTATCCTCCTTGAAGTTGGGTATATTTTTGCAATAGGTATGGTATTCACAGATCTGAAGGCATCTCTTCTAGAAGTATGGTACTTTCTAACCTTTACACCTTCATGGAGATACGTGAAAGTATCTCCACTCTCTCCATGCATGACGACATAAACTCCTTTAATGGGCTCAGTGGCCACCATCACTGCAGATATAAGGTTCAGGGGGGCGTCTGAGGAAGGTCTATCGCTACTCCTCTGGGCTCCTACAAGTACAACAGGTATATTGGTTTCCACCATAAAGGAAAGTGCAGCTGCTGTGTAGTGCATGGTGTCTGTACCATGAGTTATAACGATCCCTTCCGCTCCATTCTCCACTTCTCTCTTTATCTCTTCTGCTATTCTCTTCCAATGGAGGGGAAGGATATTCTCACTGAGTATGTTCATAAGTGGCCTACCCAATATATTTCCAATCTCCAACAACTCTGGGAACGCGAGTATCAAATCTTCTGCAGTAAATGCCGGATGAACCGCTCCAGTATTATAATCAACCCTTGAGGCTACAGTACCTCCAGTGGATAAGATGGAGATATTTTTTAAGTTTCCCTTATTTTCAAAGATCACCTCTGGTTTTCTATATTTTGGAGTTTTACTACCTTCTATTTTTTCTATAGATACTATACGTCTCTTTGAAATACCTACGTTGTATCCATTTTTCATCTTGATAACTAAGATGTCTTCGTCTAAGGAGGGCATGACTATACCTATATATTGGGTATTCTCTGTTTTTATGGATACTAAATCTCCAACTTGGTAGTTGTCCATTTTTTCACCAGGCTTATAAGGTATTTTTTAATAATACTTGTTATATTATTAAAAATATTAAAGAATATTATTTAAATTAAAATTTATAATAAAAACTATATATCTATTAAATATCTATTAAAGAAAGATGGGGTATTATGAATACTACAGAGTTTAGAATAGTAATGAGGATCTTTGTAGTGTCTGTGTTCTTACTTGTTTTATACTTAATATATCCTTTTATCGACGTTATTGCTCTCTCTTGTGCATTTGCATATATGGGTAAACCCATATACGATGGAACTAGAAGATACTTTGGAAAATCTACAGCTGCACTGATCAGCCTACTTATTTTTATAATCCCAACTGTGGTAGCAGGTATTTTAGTGTTGAGAGATCTAGCAGCCTTTATACTTCAGGCAAATATTCAGAGCACTATTAACTCTTTAAACAGTATTTTAAATAAGATGTCGGACCACCAATTAGGTTATATATCCTATATAAATGAAAGTACTATGATACAGAATATACTGCTACATATTTGGACCTATTTAGAACCCCATATAAAAGCACTGGCATTTCAGGTTATGTCTCTTCCAATAGTATTTATAAAAGTACTAGTAATTATATTTTTAACCTATTATCTTTTGAAAGATGGGGATGTTATCAGGGAAGTGATACTTTCTCATGTTCCAGAAGAGTATTATCAAAAAACAAAATTATTTTTAGATAAATTAAACGAATCTTATAAAAACCTTTTCATAGGTAACGCCTTGACATCCATAGTGATAGGAATTGTGGCAGGTATAGGGTACTACATATTAAACGTACCTAATGCATTCCTTTTAGCAGTTTTAACTGGTATATTTGCACTACTACCTATAGTGGGAAGCTGGACTATCTATATACCTTTAACCTTCTATTATATATTAATAGGAGATGTGGTGAAAGGTATCGAAATATTTGCCTTCGGTTCAGTATTTCTATCCCTCTTACCTGACTTCATAATAAGGCCTCATATAGTTAAAAATGAGAGTAACATCCATCCCTCTTTGGTTTTAATAGCCTTCCTAATGGGCCCACTTACCTTCGGTTTTGGAGGTTTTGCTATAGGACCTCTGATTATTGGAGCCTTCGACGCCATATGTAGAATAAATCTAGAAAAGAGATCTAAAAACGAAGAGAATAATAAAACAATTTAAATATTTAAGAATTTGGATTATAAAGAATATAAAAAAATATTCTAATGGCGCGGAGGCCGAGATTTGAACTCGGGAAGGGCATAACGCCCAACGGGATTAGCAGTCCCGCGCCGTACCAGGCTGGGCCACCTCCGCACCTAATCCATTATAGTAAAAATACATTACTACTATATAAATTTTTCGATCAATGCATATCTAACATCTCCACTATAAGCCCCAATATTTCGTTAGACTATTGATGGTTGTTGCTAGTTTAAAAATTAATGGTGGTTAGACACATTCCCTATCAATGTTCCCTAACTATGTCACTCTCTCCTGGTGGAAGAACCCTGAGGATGTCTTCGTCATCTACATCGTAATCTTTAAATATCTCCTTAAGTTCCTTTATAAGCTCTCCCTTCTTCCTCCTGGCAGGTTTTATCATTACATATTTCTCAAAGTTTTTGGCGGTCTCAGGAGGTGCTGTAGTTAACTTCTTCTCCCCTTCGTACTCCAAGATACCTATACATAATCCCAGAGGCACACTCCTTATAAAGTTCCTCCTACCTCTTATCATAAACGCCCCTTTCTTCAGATACTCTCCACTCTCTGCAGTCTTTGAGATCTGCTCAGGTCTTACCCAGTAGACATCTGTATTACCCAGTCCCAACTTCCAGGCCCTTGAATGGGAAGCTGCAAAACGAGCAGTTTCCCACAACAATCTCTCTCTTTTCTCCTCCTCTAACTCTCCTATATCTCTATCCATCTTGATAACTGCAAAGGGTGCCCCCTCCATAAGTGTATGGAATACTATATCCTTATCATCTGTGTATCTCTTTATAAGTATCTCGTTTGTCGTTGCATCTTTTCCAGCCAGTATTAAGTAGCCCTCTATAACAGTCCATTTGAATTTCTCATACCACTTCCTCTTTTTCCTCTTCTTTTTTACAAGAGATTTTTTCTCCATCTCCTTGATCAACTTCTGTTCCAATTCCCCCTCCCTTTTCAACCTCTCGAGTTTCTCTCTACTTAACTCTATAGCCTTCTTAACACCCTCCATTTTACTCTTGAACTTCTTAGATCTACTGTAGTACTCTTCTGCATTCTCAAAGGCGTTTTTTCTTATATCTAATACAATATCTCTCTCTATAACCCCTTCCCCGTAATCTGCAGATAATCTAAGTACAACTTCTCCACTTTTCTCTCTTATAGAAACAATCTTACTAAGAAGAGGATTATCTCTGTTTTCCTTAATTATCTTCTTTATCTCTGCCCAGTCCATTCTCTCCCTTGCCTGCCTGAGAGCATTGAGGATCTCATCCACTACGTTGTAGTTGGCATATATCAGATCCCCCTTTATCTGGTTCTCCTGTGCCGTCTTTTCGTACTTCTTTAAAGTTTCCATCTGGCTCTCGAGGATCCTCTCCTGCTTTTTTATAATCCTCTGTAATTTACTCTCAACCTCCTCTACAACCTTCTTTGCTATATACTGGGAGAAGTAGTCATCCACTGCGTTTATGAATTTTTCGTAGTACTTTTTCTCGTAATCTTTATATCTTATCAGTTCCACTGGAGATACATCGAAATACCCTCCATCTTTTAAAACTATATGGGGCTTTCTATCTTGAAACATCCTCTTGAAGAACTCTCTACATCCGTTATACAGTTTCTCTATCTCCTCCTCGGAGAGATTCACAGTTTTCTTATCTACACCTGCAATATAACATATCTCCTCAGCATATGTTCCTGCTAAACCAAAGATCCTTGAAATAACCCTTACACATTCCGTCTTCTTATTTTTATCATCTTTAAACTTATCTCTAAATATCTCATATGCTATTGAGTATTCCAAATTAAATGGAGTTAGATCCCTCTGAGGTGGATACTTATAGATCTCCTTTGGGATTATCTCCCTACTACTCCACCTTTCCATCTTTAGCGGTAGTATTATCCTATCCTCACTATCTAGAAGTATCACATTACCCTCACCGAAGAGTTCCACAATAAGTTTATAGATATTCTCCTTCCACTGAAATGTTATCTTAACTATTCTATCAAAATTATGCTGTTCCACACTGGTTATTCTAGTGTTTTTCAGATACTTCCTCAGTAGCATTGCAAAGGATGGGGGATTTTTAGGTTTCTCCCTGTTGTATTCTGTTAAGGTAATATACTTGTAGGTGCCTATCCCTATGGCCACCTCCTTTGCACCTTCATCTGGAACATGTATCTTCAGTATCAATTCCTTTCCTCCCTGAGAATCTATTAGAAATGCCTTATCCAATATTCCATTTACTATCTCTCCTTGGAGTTCCTGTACTATGGCGTATATATCTACGTTAGTTAGATCCTTTTTCATAGTATCACCTAAGTAACTCAAATAATCTAAATTTTTAGTTAATATATGGTACAGTATATTAAATTAAAACTATGATAATTTATCATAAAACAGGATTATCATAAAAAACTGGACAGATTTAGAACCTCTTTAAAATCTCTCAAATGCAATGATAAAAACAATAGTTACAATCATAATTGTTATAATTAAAATAAAAATAATAAAAATTATTATATATTAAGAATCTTAATAGAAATGAATGTCTCGGAATTTTCCTGGACCCTAGGATAAATATTTACATGTTACATTATAAGATATCCAGAGTATCTAAAAGTTTTTTGTTTTAAAACCTTTTTCTAAAAAAAACTTTAGTAATCACCATTCTGATCCTCCGCTACTTTTTGAAGCTTGTGAATCAGTAGTAGCAGATAACTTCCCCCTTCTCAGCTTCATTGGAGAACTTTCGGGAAAACGATGACTTCTCCATCTTCAGGACCATCAAATCAGCTCTCACCCACATCCCTGTCTCCTTCGAGATCGCAGTTGATACATCCCATAACCTTGTGTCTATTCAGGCCTAATTTACCTACACATCGGGTACAGGGAGGAAACATGAGTATATTGACAATAATAAAAATATTTAAAGATTTGACTCGGTTATTTATTTATAAAACAGCTTTCCTAATAAAACCTACCTAATAAAAATGAAAAGTATAAAAATCACTAATATAAAAATTATAACACGATATATCTAATATCATAAAGAAAAAAGGTGATAAAGTGAAAAATAAAGTGGTAATTGTCACCGGAGTGCCTGGAGTAGGAGGTACAACTTTAACCCAGAAGGCTATAGAGAAGTTGGAAAAGGAGGGAATTCACTATCAGTTAGTAAATTTTGGCACTGTAATGTTTGAAGTTGCAAAATCGGAGAACTTGGTAGAAAACAGAGATCAACTGAGGAAGTTAGATCCAGATACCCAGAAGAGAATACAAAAGATGGCTGGAAGGAAAATTGCCGAGATGGCTATGAAGGGTCCTGTTATTGTAGATACCCACAGTACAGTTAGAACTCCCAAAGGTTATTTGGCAGGATTACCTAAATGGGTACTGGATGAACTTAACCCAGATATTATAGTACTTGTAGAGACTACTGGAGACGAAATACTCATGAGAAGACTGGGAGATACCAGTAGAAATAGGGATTTAGAAACCACTAAAAGTATAGAAGAACATCAGTTTATGAACAGATGTGCTGCCATGGCCTATGGAGTACTAACTGGAGCCACTGTAAAGATAATTAAAAACAGGGATAAACTATTAGATGACGCTGTTGAAGAGTTAGTATCTGTTTTAAAGTAATTCTTTTTTATTCTTTTTCTTAAAAATATTGAGGAGGTAAAGATGTTTGAGATATTCCGTTTTATTGTAGATACCTACTATAAAACAATGGATATGCTATTTATGCCCATTGTAATAAATATCCATCCTGCCCTTGCCATACTTATAATAGCCTTTATAGTATCTTTTATTATTACATTAGCAACGAAATTGTTAGTTGATCAGGAGAGAATGGAAGAGATTAAAAAGAGAATTAAAGAGTTCCAAGTAAAGGTAAGGAAAGCCTCTAAAGATCCAGAACTTATGAAGGAGATTGAGAAGGAACAGGAAGAGATAATGAAGATCCAGATGGAAATGATGAAGATGAGTTTTAAACCTATGATATACACCTGGGTACCTATTATAGCCATTATTGCATATCTGAAGCATGTCTACGGTTACAACGGGGTATTACATACCTTAAACCCCTCCTGGAATGGAGTAGTGGTATATCTTCCGACCATTCTCTCTAAGTTGTTGTTGGTACCCTTCTTTCACTGGTTAGGTGGTTTATTCTATCGAGGGGGATTTGGAATAGTTTCGGATGAAGCTCTTGGATGGCTTGGATGGTATGTGATATGTTCCATGGCTACATCTACTTTTTTGAGGAAGGTGATGGGTATAAAATAAGGGGATATGATGGCAAAGAAACCTGTAGTGGGAATACTCTCTGGGGAGAGGATTGTTGTATTTAATAAAGAAGGGATATCCAGACTAAGTGCCAAGAGGTACGGGGAGTTAAACGAGAACTTTTTATCACTATCTCTCATAGAAGGACTCTATTTACTGTCGAAAAACAGTATTAAAGTTAAATATAAAGATAGGTTTCTGTCATTTGAAGAACTCTACAACTACGCCAAAGAGATAGATGAGAGGTTATGTATAAAGTATCTGGTGTATAGAGATCTAAAAAATAGAGGTTATACCGTAAAAACTGGACTTAAGTACGGGGCTGATTTCAGACTCTACAGTAGAGAGAACATAGAAGAGATACATTCTGAGTATCTCGTAAAGGTATTCTCCGAAGATAAGCCCTGTTCCATCTCAGAACTTACAGGGTTTGTAAGGGTCGCCCACTCTGTTAGAAAGAAGTTGATAATCGCCATTGTAGACAACGACGGAGATATCGTTTACTACAATATGGAGTATATAAGGCCTTAAGGTGACAGGATGACTTTGAGGATCTCACCTGAGAAGGAGAAGGAACTTATTATAGACATATTGAAAAGTTACGGTGTAAGTGAAGAAGATGCAGAAATCACCGCAAATATATATGTGGAGGCCGATCTCAAGGGATTCCGATCACATGGTATAGGTAGATTTCCCCAGACAGTTGTGGGTATAGAAGTAGGAAATATCAACGTCAATCCAGATATCAAGATAATAAGGGAGAGTCCTGCAATAGCAACCATTGATGGAGATATGGGGTTAGGTTATGTGGTGGGAGAGAAAGCTATGAAGTTAGCTATAGAGAAGGGGAAAAATATAGGTATAGGTGTAGTGGCAACTGTGAATTCCAACCATTTCGGTATAGCAGGCCACTATTCAGAGATGGCACTTAAAGAGGATCTAATAGGCATAGTGATTACAAATACAGATCCTGCAATGGCTCCTTTTGGAGGTATAGAGAAAATACTTGGAACAAATCCAATAGCAATTGCTATCAAGGGAAAAAAACATATTTACTCCTTAGATATGGCTACATCTTCCATTGCAAGGGGGAAGATATTAGAGGCTGCAAGGACTGGAAAGAGGATTCCTGAAAATTGTGCCATAGATAAAGAGGGCAATCCAACTACAGATCCTAAGAAGGCCTTAGAAGGTTGTATATTACCATTTGGAGGGCCAAAGGGATATGCCCTGGCCCTTGCAATTGAAATGATTGCTGCAATAGGTGGAGCCGAGATGGGCACTAAGGTTAGGGGAACTGCAACTCCTACTGAGAGATGTACTAAAGGAGATCTCTTTATAGCTATAGATCCAGGATTCTTTGGAGATAAGGAAAAGTTTATGGAAAAGGTAGATATGCTCATAGAGGAGATAAAAAACTCCAAACCTGTTAAGAATTCCAAGATACTTATCCCTGGAGAGATAGAGAGAATGAATATGGAGAAATACAGGAGAGAAGGTATTGAGATTGACCAGGTGCTTTACAACAGGTTAAAGGAGATATGTGAAAAGAGGGGATTGGACATAGAAAAATATTTTTAAGTATTTTTAATTCAGATTATAAAAATATATAATAATTTATTAATAATAATTTATTAATATTAAAATCAGATAGACAGACAGATAACAATTAAATATAATAAAATTATTCCAGAAAAATAAATGTAGAAAGGTTTTTATCCTTTTTTATTTTATGTTATTTTAATTATATTTTTAAAATTACACAAATAACCTAAAAAATAAAAAAAATAATAATACGTAGAAAAATGGTGGACTGGGCGGGATTTGAACCCGCGGCCTCCGCACAGCCAATGCGGCGATCTCCCAGACTGATCTACCAGCCCTCAGTGTGGAGCATTTTAAGTTATTTCTTCTATATATATTTTTCGGTTCTATCATATCACTCCAAAGTAGTAGTGAAGTATCAACACTATTAGATATCCTATCACTACAAAAGGTACAAAAGGATATGTTGTAATTAAAGTTAACTCTTCTACAGATATATTCCCCTCTCTATGTAGTTTTTGTAGAAGTTTTATATCCTCCTCTCTTAACCCATCTCCATCTGTAAGGATGATTTTATCGTAGTCTCCTTTTTTCCCCATCTCCATATCCAACATCAGTTTAAACCTTTTCCACATTCCAGCTTCTTCTACCTTAGCCACGCCATCCTTTATGTAGATAACATCTCTTAGTATATCTCCTTCCTTCAACTGAGATATGGGCTTTTTTACAGATACCTCGGCACCAGTTAATGCGTATATCACAAGGGATATGAGAATAAGCTCAAATACATATATCACAAAGAAAATCAGAAGGTTATTATTTATAAAGTAATTCTTATCTACTATGTAGATACCAAGGAGATAGATAGGAGTTAAATAACTTAGTTTATTTATAATCTTTTTGTACCATGGTACTTTTCTGGAGATATATATGGAGATAATTACATAGGCCCAGAGGAGAAGAGAAGCGTAAGGTATCTTATACCTATAGAAGAGATATCTCAGGGAACCATAAAATACACTTAAACCTAATGAAATTGGTACAATACTTTTCCAGTATTTCCTAAAGATATTTATCAGAGGAAAAAGAGCTACAATTCCAGCACTTATACCTATCAACAGAAGTATAGGTATTGGTACATGTAATATAGTATCTCCATAGGAGAATATTGGCGCCAAAGTGGTGAATATCTTTACATCCCCTCCTCCCATACCTACACCTAAGATGAGACAGAGTATCAAAGTGGCGAAGAAAGAGAATATAGCGTCTAATCCAAAGAGATAGTAACCAACTGAAAGGTTTATCAACAACATAAGGATAATGACAATATGAGGTACTTCCTTAGTTTTAATATCCATGTATGAGGCTATCAAAAGGAGGACGAAGTTGATGAGATAAACTATCGTTAAGATATCCATTTTTCCCACCTAAATATAACAACCCCCAAAATTTTTACAAATATTTTTATTTTTAACAATAAAAAATTATAAATAAATGATTAAAATTTAAGTAAGAATAGTATCATACTTTTCAAATACACAAGGATATCCTGGAGATTTATGTAATAACTTCACTTTCCAATAGTTTAAACATATATAAATGATATATAATAGATAGTAACTGTTGTGTTAGAAGAGAGGAATTGTTCTTCCTCCAATGTCTGCGGGTAAGGAGAGATACTATTTTTTACCTTATATTAATTCCTTATATTAATTATTATGGCATTATCATTATTGATTTTATATTTGTCATATTGATTTTTTATAAGATTTTTGATGAATGAGAAAATATATTTTATTTTTATAAGGTACAAAATTAGATATAGTCACAACAAGTTAAAAAAATATCTAAGTGAAACTATGGCTATCTTGGGACTAGTGGGAAAACCGAATGTAGGAAAATCTACACTATTCAATGCAATGACAGAGAAGGCTGTTGATATTGCCAACTATCCCTTTACAACTATCAATCCAAATGTTGGAATATCTTATATTACCACACCCTGTCCATGTAAGGAGTTGAATCTTAAATGTAATCCCCAAAACTCCAAGTGTATAGATGGTATAAGGCACATTCCTGTTGAGGTTGTAGATGTTGCAGGACTTGTTCCAGAGGCACATAAAGGGAAAGGTATGGGAAACAAATTCTTGGACGATCTAAGGCAGGCTGATGCTTTTGTATTGGTGGTGGATGCAAGTGGTAAAACAGATCTAGAGGGGAATCCTACTGAGAATCACGATCCTGTGGAAGATGTAAAATTTCTACTGAAGGAGTTAGATATGTGGATATATGGAATACTCTCTAAGAACTGGGATAAACTAGCTAGGAGAGGGCAGCAACAGAAAAATATCGTTAAGATTATCGCTGAACAACTTAGTGGTCTAAATATCTCAGAGGAGGATGTGAAAAGTGCCATAAACACTCTTAGTTTAGATGAAAATCCTCAGAGATGGCGTGAAGAAGATCTACAGAACTTGGCAGGAACCTTGAGAAAAATCTCTAAACCTATGATCATAGCTGCAAATAAGGCTGATCATCCAGATGCCATGGAAAATATTAAGAGATTAAAAGAGGAATTTAAGGACTACATAGTTATACCTACATCGGCGGAGATAGAACTGGCACTGAGGAGGGCGGAAAAAGCAGGGTTGATAAAATACGACAGGGTTAAAAATGACTTTGAGATAGTGAGTGATTCACTGAATGAAGCTCAGAGGAATGCCTTGGAGTATATCAGAGAGTATCTAAAAAAGTACGGTAGCACTGGAGTGCAGGAGGTTCTCAACAGAGCATACTTCGATCTCTTAGATATGATAGTTGTCTATCCTGTAGAAGATGAGAACAAATACTCAGATAAGAAAGGTAACGTACTACCAGATAGTTTTCTGGTAAAGAAAGGAACTACTGCAAGAGACCTGGCATATATGATACATACCGAAATAGGAGATAAATTTATATACGCCATAGATGCTAGGAAGAAGATGAGGGTTGGAGCAGATTATCAGTTAAAGGATGGGGATATTATAAAGATAGTATCTGCGAAGTAAATGATTAATTTTTTTGGGTAAAAAATAAAAAAGTAAAAAAAGTAAGTATCATTTTAGGGGAATGGATAGATAATAGGGATTCGTATTCTTTTTTATGATTTTATTAATCACTGTTTTAATAAAGATAATTATAATGATAATTTTAATAATAACCAAAACCATTACCTATACTCATATTCATCCAACAATAAAGGAGAAAGATAATCACTGTTTAGAAAATCCTATATCTTGTCGATACTAAAATGCCAAGTTCTTGGTGATACCGTGATAACAGATGTTCTTATAATAGGAGGGGGAGGGGCTGGTGCTAGATGTGCAATAGAGTGTAGTGGTAAGAGGGTTGTTGTGGCAGTTAAGGGGTTATTTGGTAAAAGTGGGTGTACTGTAATGGCTGAAGGGGGTTATAATGCTGTACTGGATCCTGAGGATGATTTTGAGAAACATTTTAGAGATACCTTGAAGGGAGGAGGTTATATAAACAACCCTAAATTGGTCAAGATACTGGTAAAAAATGCCCCAAAGGAACTGAGAAACTTAGAGAAATTTGGAGCATTGTTTGACAGAAAAGAAGACGGTAGCATAGCCCAGAGGCCCTTTGGAGGACAGAGTTTTAACAGGACATGTTACTGTGGAGATAGAACTGGACATGAGATAATGACATCTCTGATGGAGTATATCTGTAAGTTGGACAACGTTACTGTACTGGAGGATGTAATGGCTATAAAACTGATAGTAAAAGATAACAGATGTTATGGAGCTATTTTTTTAGATCTCATAGATGGGAGGATATTTCCCATATATGCAACATCTACGGTAATTGCCACAGGAGGTGCTGGACAGATATATCCTATAACTTCCAACCCTCTTCAAAAAGTAGGAGACGGTTTTGCAATGGCTTACTGGGAAGGAGTGGAGTTAATAGATATGGAAATGGTGCAGTTCCATCCTACAGGAATGGTAAATAGCGGTACTTTAGTCACTGAAGCTGTAAGAGGTGAAGGAGGCATACTCTACAACAGGTACGGAGAGAGGTTTATGGCAAATTACGATAAAGAGAGGATGGAATTATCTACAAGGGATGTTGTTGCAAGGGCTATATACACGGAAATAAAGGAAGGAAGGGGGATTAATGGAGGTGTATATTTAGATGTGTCTCATTTAGAGGATGATGTTATCGAGGAGAGACTTGAGACAACATTCAAACAGTTTCTAGATATAGGGATCGACATAAGAAAAGAACCTATGATAGTGGCACCTACTGCCCATCACTTTATGGGGGGTATAAGGATAAACGAGAGATGTGAGACGAACATCGAGGGGCTATTCGCCTGTGGAGAGGTTACAGGAGGTATCCATGGGGCAAATAGATTAGGTGGCAACGCCCTTGCAGATACCCAGGTATTTGGAGCGATTGCAGGAAGAAGTGCAGGGGAGTTTGTAGAAGATAGGGGGAATTTAAGGGATATGGTAGATGTAAGTGGTATGATTAACAAGATAAAGGACGATATAAGGGGAAAAATAGAGACAGATAGAGGACATTCGATACATTCACTTATAAGGGATCTTAAAAGCACCATGTGGGATAAAGTGTCTATAGTCAGGGATGAAAGAGGGTTAAAAAGTGCCCTATCTAAGATAGAACTTCTAAAAAAGAACTTAGAAAATGTAAAGTTAAGGAATATATTCGAAATTCAGAAATACTTTGAATTTAAAAGTATGATAACAGTTGCAGAACTTGTGACCAGGTGCGCCTTGGAGAGGAGAGAAAGTAGGGGAGCCCATTACAGATCAGACTATCCAGAAACTAAGGAAGAATGGAAGGGGAACTTAGTTATATCTAAAGATGGGATAAGATTTATAGAAGCCCTTTCGATTTGAAACAAAAGAGAGTAATAAAAAATTTCAAATAGGATTACAATAAAGATTATAATATTATAATATAAAGAAGTATTGTTAAAAATCATAAAACCTTTAAACACTGGCAAAAAATATAAGTAAAATCTTTTTTAATGCCAAGCAGTTTGTTGAGGTTTTGTTCTCTTATTTTTTTATAATAATAATATAATAATTTATAATAATAATTTAAACCTTAGGGATATTACTTCTCCTATCTATTAACTCCTTCTTCTTCGCATCGTTCCAGTTGGAGACGTTCTGTAGATAACCAGTTATCCTACTGTACCTCTGAATACTACTACTACCACAATATACACATCTATCTTTTAGACCTGCAATAGATCTACCACATCTTTCACATATACTTAAGTTCTTTGTATATGTCCAGAAACCTATATTGGACTTTTCCACAATTTTCTTAGTTATATCCATAAGTACCTCTGGATCTGCATAAGCCTCGATGTTCCAGAAGTGAGTAATATGTCCCCCATTACAAAGTGGATGAAACCTCTCCTCTATCCTAACCTTCTCCCCTACAGACACTGGAGCATTTACTCTAACATGTGAAGAGTTTGTATAGTAGAGAGTATTTATATTGGAGAAATCTCCATTTACCACAAATTTGCATTCTTCCTTGTAATATCTGTAGTCCAACCTGGCAAACCTTCCTGCAGTACTCTCCGCTGGCGTCTGAGTTACGCTCCACCTTAAACCTGTCTCCTCCTTTAAGTTATCTGCATAATCCCTTATGTATTTAATTACTTTCTCCCCAAACTTAAGGGCGTACCTGGATTCATGAAGTTCCTCCCCTATATGGTATTTGAGAAGTTCATTCAACCCTACGAAACCGAAGGTTTTAGTGGTATTCTCGTATTTGTAGTACTGCTCTCCATTGAACCTCTGTGTTAAAAATGGTAGTATTCCACCTTTGAGGACCTTTTCAGTTACCTGGTGTTTTATATAAAGCGCCCTCTTAAGTATCTCCAACCTCTCCTGAAGTATCTCGAATAGCCTGTCATCATCCCCTTTAGCCTCATAACCTATCCTCGGTAGATTGACAGTGTACCACTGCATATTTCCAGTTCTTAAAGTATCTATTTCCACATCACCTTTCCAGTCTCCACTTAATCTCGTCCTGCACCCCATGGCGTTGGTATTCTCCACCTGCCATTCAGGGTACATGTTTATAAAGTAAGGTATTCCCCACTTACTACTAAGTTCATGGAGTTTTATCATCAGATCCCTGTTTTCATCCTTAAACGCCCTCTCCCTCAACTTCACAATGAAGTTTGGAAATAGGAAAGGTTTTCTTACAGCGTCTCCTTCCATCATCACATCTATGAGAGCCTCTAAGATAAGGTGAGCCTCCTCTTCGTATTCCTCGTAGGTGCCCCTTACATCCCCTGCAACAACAGCTTCCTTATCCCTTAAGTACTCTGGCACTTCTAACTCTAAGTTTATACTACTGAAGACAGTTTGTCCCCCCCTAGCAACATACATTTGATTCATCTCGTAAATAAACATCTGCATAAGTTGTTTTATCCTCCTGTAGGATAATCCCCTCATATAAGGTGCTAACCATATGTTGAACTCGTCTATCGACTGGCCCCCACTCATCTCACACTGGGCAGCGCTTAATACCTTAGCAGCGTGCTGTATTGCAACCTCTGGATGCTTTGCAGGTTTTGAGACACTTGTATGTCTCCCAGTACCATCTACTCTTAACCCGTACATGAAGAAGTTCCTTAAGTCATGCTGGCAGCATACAGGTCTTATTGCAGCGTACTCCAAGTCGTGGAGGTGGATATCTCCTCTCATATGTGCATCTGCAATATCCTTCGGGAATATCTCTAAGAGGGCGTACTGCTTCATCGTTTCGTCTGCAACCCACTTATGTATAGACTCTGGGTTGTGCATGAGGTTTGCGTTCTCCCTACATCCTTCATTTATAAGTTTTTTAATGTCGTATATAGGAATACCTAACCTTGTGTGTCTTATTCTGTACTCTTCCAATCCGTATTCTATCAACTTTGCATTTACTAGTTCTCTTATCATCGGTGCTGTGATGTACTTAAGGTTAAGTCTCTTCAGAGATTTTTCAATCTCGTTTCCTATCTTTTCAGCAGTTTCTTTATCTAACCCAGTTTCATCTATAAGTTTCTTGATAATCCTGGTTTTATCAAAGGGCTGGATCTCGTTGTTGGAGGTTCTAACTACTAAATTATGCTTTTGTTTATATTTTTCTAAGTAGTTAGTTCCATTTTCCCTGTCTATCTCTTTCAGTGATTCACATACAATTTCTTTTATCTCTTCAGTAGTTATTCCATCGTATAACCTAGATTGAAGTACAGCGAGGATTCTGTTTATGTGTCTGTAATCAACCTGAGAGTTCAAAAGAGATTTGACTAACTTATTTAGATCGAATAACTCCCTTACACCATTCTTTTTAACGACATAGATCTTGCAATTTTTATAGTATCTACTACTTATCATCACTACCACCAGATATTAAAGAGATATAAAAAAGTACCAAATAACTACGATAACTAATAATCCTTATACTATTAATATTTTTTTAAAATTCTAAAATACTTATTTTCAAATATTAAAAGATTTACAACTATTCCAGCAGATCCTTCAGATGTTCAATACATTTGACTATATCGTCAATACTATTATTCTGCATCTCTATCATCTTTATTCCATTTATTCTTCTTAATTTGTCTCTGTAATCTCCAAAGGGTATCCTGCCTTTTTTCAAATATTAAAAGATTTACAACTATTCCAGCAGATCCTTCAGATGTTCAATACATTTGACTATATCGTCAATACTATTATTCTGCATCTCTATCATCTTTATTCCATTTATTCTTCTTAATTTGTCTCTGTAATCTCCAAAGGGTATCCTGCCTTTCCCTATGCACAGATGTTCATCAAGATCTCCGTTGTTGTCGTGTATATGGACATGGGTTATTTTCTCTATAACTCCTCTCTCTAAAAAACTTTCTATATTTCTATTTAAGAAGGCATGACCTATATCGAAGGTTATGCCTATATCCTCCAAATGTTCAAGAATCTCCTTAGTAGGTTCCCTGAACATAAACATACTATAAGAAGGCATATTCTCAATGGTAATCTTAGTACTGTACTCTTCCTGAATCCTGTTCAACTCCTTCAAGGTTTTTATAAGGGATTCTAAGGCTACAGTGTAATCGTCTTTAAATACACAGTAACCAGGATGGAGTACAAGAATACTACTATTTACCTTACTGGCAACCTGCAGGATATCTCTGACAAGATCTAAACTTGCCCGTCTTATCTTCTCCCTAAAGGAAGAAAGATTTAGATCTGTCAGTGGACAGTGGAGCGTGTATTTTAAGTTGTAGGAATCTACCACTTCTATGTTCTCCTCCTTCATAATATTTAAATTACCATCACATAATAACTCAACATACTTTACCTTACCCTCTAAGAAGTCTAAAGCATTGGGAAGGCTCTTTTTAGAGTCTAAAAATACACTACAGGATACTCCGATCTTCATGGTTTCACAGAGATTGTTTATGAACCACTTTCTCTCCGTTAAAGTTAAATCTTTATACATTATAAAGATTATTGAATTATACTAATTATAAAAATGATTAAAGTTAAAATAATGAAAAAATCATTACAATTAAAATCTCAATGAAAATGAGCAAATAAAAAATAAGGTAGAACTATTAAATATTTCAGGATTTCCGAATACTAAATAAATATTTAGTTGTATTAGGAAGTATTCAGGTTTATCTAGGAGTTTTATATTTTTTACTTTTCTTTATATTTTATTTTTATTATTTTTATTTTTTATTGTAATAATTCATCAATTTGATGAAAACTATGGTGATGTTATCTGACTATATGTAACAAGGGATATATATGAACATTCTCATGCCTACCATTTTTCATCCCTACAGTGGAGGAATAGCCTATCATGTAGATAACATAATAAGACACCTCGTGAATATCTCACCATATAATTTCCATATTCTTAACTACAGTTTTCAAGGAGAATTAAAGGAGAAACCTCCTAACACCATGGTGCATAAGGTAAAGTACATTAGGGGAATAAGAGGTCCAACCTACACCTTTAATGGATACTTCCTGGGGAAAAACATAATAAAAAAATACAACATTGAGATTATTCACAGTCATTACGCATTTCCCCAAGGTTTCTTAGGGGCACTTCTCAGTAGGAGGTACAAGATACCTCATATATTAACACTCCATGGCAGTGATGTGTTGATACTCTCTAAGCATCCCATTGGTAGACTGTTCTTCAAATATGCTCTCAAATATTGTGATAGGATAATCTGTATAAGTAGATACTTAAAGGAACAACTTCCTAAGGAGTACCAGGATAAAAGTGAGGTGATATACAACGGAGTGGATTTCAGGAGATTCTATGATGCTGGTATAGACGAGGATTACGGTCTTTTTGTAGGATCTTTTGTACCTCAGAAAGGATTGTATACGTTAATTGAGGCTATTAAAGATATAAACTTTAACTTTAAGTTTATAGGAGATGGTCCACTCTTCAGGGAAGTTAAAGAGTATATAGAGAGAAAAGGCATTAAAAATATCGAACTCTTAGGGAAAAAGGATCAAAGGGAAGTTGCCCAATACCTTAGAAGATGTAGTTTTTTAGTGCTTCCTTCTACCTCTGAAGGTTTCGGTATGATAATATTGGAGGCTATGGCCTCGGGGAAATGTGTAGTAGGCTCCAAGGTAGGAGGTATCCCAGAGTTGATTCTCGACAACTACAACGGTTTTCTATTTGAGGCTAACAACGTAAAGATGTTAAAGGAGAAGATAGAGATGTTGGTAAATGACAAGGATCTGAGAAGGAAGTTGGGTAGAAACGGGAGGATGTTCTCACGGAGATTTTCCTGGGAAGAGGTTGCCAGGAGATTGGATACTATCTACAAGGAATTAAAAGAAAGTTTTAATACCCAGTGATTAAACAGGGATAAAAATTATACCATATTTTAAAAAAAAAATTAGATGAATGAAAGGAATAAAACGGGAGAGGAGAGAGTTAATAGGAGAAGTTGTAAAGTACACTTTATCCACTTTTTAAGATAAATAACTTACCTTATCATCCCTTTCTCCTTCTGCCATTTCCTCCTTTCTCCCAGTATACACCTATCACCTCTATTACCTCCAACAGGATTCTGTGGAGTACCTAAGCAGTTCATACATCTGGCCATAATACTGGCCCCCAATGCAAGGCCATCCTCGACGAACACTACATTATCTTCAGGTTTATCCCATATACCTAAATTATTCAATTTCTCTAATATCAACCTAGGTTTATCCCCTGTTATTCCAGCCCTTCCAGTTATTCCAATGGCACTTTTATCACTTATAAGGCCCATATCTCTTGCCAACTCTACAAGCCTCTCAGTTATCTTTGCAGATACTATATCCAAGGTGTAAAGTAGGGTTGGGATGTTACTCTCCTCTAAGATTTTCTTTCCAATCTCCTCCAACTTTGGTAGATCACTTCCATTCTCTCCTACATCACAACCTATAAGGGTTGTTCCCGCCCTTTCTGCACTTTCTGGATTTACAGGTACAGTTCCAAATCTCTCTACATTTTTAGGAACTTCACAGATCCTTATATATCTATGTATCTCTTCTCCATACTCCTCTGCAAGTTCTCTATTTATTTTACCTTCCCTACTCTTTATATCCAGTACTGCACCTTTATCTTTACTTACCAATCCACTACCTCTAACTATACTGTCTGCAATGGCACCTGCAAGGCCACATAAGTTGCCGATAACATGGGCGTAGGGCTTACTGTCATCTGTTATCCTACCTGCAAGTGTTGTACCAAAGTCTATACTCATACATGGGTTTCTGAAATCTACATGGGTCCACTTTGCCCCCACCTTTATTCCTGCAGTAACTAACTCACCTTCCATTTCATTGGCTACAACTTCTTTACCAGTTGGAGGTACCACTCCAGTAACAGCACCGTCAAATATGATCTTATCCATTAGACTGTACTTGTCAAAGGGCTTTGGAAGTTGGCTTTTACTCATGGCAGGAGCCATCTTTGAAGGAGGTACTCCTGCTTTTAAACATCCTTCTGCAAGGGCTATTATCATATTAGATACTTCCTCTGGGGAGGCAAATCCTGCAGTAACTCCAGTACTTCTAACTACAAAATGGAGATCATCCACTGTAAGGTTTCCCTTTTTCAAGGCTCCAAGTAATACATCCTTAACCATATCTGCAACTGCCCCCTTAGTCAATTCCACTCCCCAGATGGTTTTTCCAAATACCTCCTCCCCTTTTTTTGGTGGCCTCACATCCCTGGTCATTACAACGTATTTACTAACAATGTAGGTATTACCCGTTTCCATATTGGTTGCTGTAATTATGGATTTTGTTGTAGTATTTCCCAACTCAACAGATGCAACAATATAATAAGGGTTTCTCTTCAATTCTATTAGGTCTATACTCTGGGATCTTGCATAGGCAATATTAGAGCTTTTTTTGAATATATTAAGTATTTTATCAAAAAATCCCATTTTATCCCCCAAATTATCCCAAAATTAAATTTTAAAATTTTTATAGTAATTTAAAATATTATCGTATAATAACCTTATATAAGATATATTATATAAAAAATATAAACAAAAATTAAAGCCTAATGTTACGAAGATCACAGTAAGAGAGTATAATTGTTATAATAGATATTACTAATAAATAAAAATTATCTGCCATTATCCTAATCTCAGTGTAAAGAGAATTTTAAGAGATGATAGATGTGTAATTACACCTCTTTCCCTTTTTGAATAAAGGTTTTTAATTTTTATTATATCTTCATTAAATATTATACTAACCATTATTATATTATTAATCATTGATATTTGTTTAGTGAAAATGTATTGCTCTTATGCTATATTATTTAATGGCCTATACTATCTCCTTTATAGAAAAATAACGGTGATTTTATGTACTATCTGATATTCACATCCTATGGTGCTTTTCTCCTAGAATATAACGGTGATCTAAATTTAGAGAACATAAAACACTATAAAATATTTCCAGAAGAAGAGATTCCCAAAATCATGTATAACCTCCGAAGAGGAAACCTTCAAATAGTTGAGGAGTTAATGAAAGAATGGGATCTAAAGGATAAAGGTATAAAAGTCTTAGTAGAATACTTAGAAAATGAGCCCACACTTCCAGGAAAGTTTATAAGAGAGAATATATATCCCCTAGGTAAGAAATACAGCATTTTCAACAGTTACAAGGAGTTTATAGAAAAAACAAACCTATGGGCTACTCAACTCACAAAACTTTTAATGAAGGAATCCTCTGAGAGAAAGGATAAATTGATAATCCAGACTGTAAGTGCCTTAGATGACTTAGATGAGACACTTAATTTATTCTCCGAGAGACTTAGGGAGTGGTATTCTCTCTACTTCCCAGAGATGGACAAGATTGTAAAGAAACATGAACTTTATGCAAAATTGGTATCCCAATTTTTAAAGAGGGAAAACTACACCAGGACTAAGTTAAAGGAGTTTCTACCTTCAAAAACAGCCAAAACACTATCTAAAGTAGCAAAGAGTTCAATGGGTGCAGAGTTATCCGAGGAGGATCTCTCAATTATAAAGGGATTTGCAGATCAAATAATATCTATGTATAACCTAAGAGATAGCCTACTGAAGTATTTGGGAGAATTAATGGAGGAGACTGCACCTAACTTAACAAAGTTGGCAGGGGTTTCCTTGGGTGCCAGACTTATAAGTTTAACTGGGGGATTGGAGAGGTTGTCAAAACTCCCCGCCTCTACAATACAAGTTATCGGAGCTGAAAAGGCACTATTTGCACATCTGAGATTAGGAGCAGATCCTCCAAAACATGGGGTAATATTCCAACACCCTCTTATTCAAAGCTCTCCCTGGTGGATTAGGGGGAAGATAGCAAGGGCTCTAGCCTGTAAGTTGGCTGTGGGAGTTAGAGCAGATGTTTTTGGAAACTACATAGCAGATGAACTTCTTGAGAATCTTAATAAGAAGGTTGAGGAGATAAAGAGGAAGTACCCAGAACCTAGGAAAAAACCTTCAAAGAAGAAGAAGGAGAAAAAAGAAAAAGGTATGAAAAGGAAAGGAGATAAGAAGAAAAAGAAAAAGATAAAAAACCGAAAAAAGGGAAAGAAAGTAATAGGTAAGACATCCTCAAAATGGTGATACTTTGAAAGTTAGGGAGATCTTCGATAACGTATATGAGATAGATACAGGTGATGGGGTCAGGAAAATAGGGACAAAATCCTTAATCCCTTCCAAGAGAGTTTATGGAGAGAAGATAGTTAAGATAGAAGGGGCGGAATATAGAATCTGGAACCCTAGCAAGAGTAAGTTGGCAGCTGCCATATTGAAGGGGCTTAAGGTTATGCCCATAAAGAGAGGTTCAAAGGTGCTCTACTTAGGTGCTTCGGCAGGTACCACACCTTCACATGTTGCAGATATTGTGGAATACACACCTGTATACTCTGTGGAGTTCTCGCCGAGAATAATGAGGGAGTTCTTAGAAGTATGTAGGGATAGAACAAACCTTATACCTATACTGGGGGATGCTAACTTACCGAACACCTACAGTAATATAGTTGAGATGGTGGATGTGATATACGAAGACGTCGCTCAGGTAAATCAGGCTGAGATACTTATTAAAAATGCCAGATGGTTCTTAAAGGAGGGAGGATACGGTATAATAGCTATAAAGGCAAGAAGTATAGATGTTGTAAAGGACCCCAAGGAGATATTTAAGGAGCAGAAGGAGATACTGATAGAGGGAGGTTTTAAGATAGTGGATGAGGTGGATATTGAGCCCTTTGAGAAGGATCATGTATTGATGGTGGGCATCTGGCAACCCTAAGGTGGTAGTGTGAGATACGACTTTCATACACATACAGTTTTCAGTGATGGAGAACTGATACCTTCAGAACTTGTAAGGAGGGCCATACTACTTAACCATGTTGCCCTAGCGATTACAGATCATGGAGATGCAAGTAACTATAAGGATTTAATAGAGAAGATAACGTTAGCGAGGGAGGAGTTGGAAAAGTACTGGGATATAAGGGTTATAGTAGGTATTGAACTTACCCATATACCTCCTAAGTCCATTCCAAAGATGGCGAGAAGGTGTAAAGATGTAGGGGCGGAAATTGTTGTAATACATGGAGAGACAATAGTGGAACCTGTAGAGAAGGGAACAAATTACTACGCCTCTATCTCCGAGGATGTGGATATTTTAGCCCATCCTGGATTGATAGACAGGGAGTGTGCAGAGAATATAAAGGAGAATAATATATTCTTAGAGATTACCTCGAGGAAGGGGCACTCTCTAACAAATGGACATGTGATAAATGTTGCAAGGAATTTCGATATACCTATCTTGATAAATACAGATGCCCATGGCCCTTCTGATCTAATAGATCTAGATTTTGCAAGGAAAGTAGGTTTAGGTTGTGGAATGGGAAGAAAAGAATTGGAAAATGCTTTATGTCATTATCCCAAAGAGTTGTTGAAAAGATTATAGGAATTAAATTGTACGATCGATAAAACTTTTTAAATTAATAAACACCATCGAGATCCAATAAAAATAATAAATTTATTGATATAGAGTAACTAATTAATAGTAATTTTTTTATTTTTAAAACATTCCCTCATTTTTATCATTATCACAATTTTTCAATTTTCTTAATCATTAACTTTGATAAAATTGATAAAACTCTTATTTGATATTCTTATCATCCTTGATAAACTCTCTCAGAAGTACAGTGGCGTAGCAACCTTTTTCCAACTTAAACCTTAAAACTACACCGTCCTCTTCTGCCCAGAATGTAAAATCATAAACCTTAGTGATCAATCTCCTCCTAGTGCCTGGGAAGTCTCCAAAGTCCTCTATATAGAATCTCTGAAGGTCGATACCCTCCTCTTCTATGATATCCCTTTCAATTTCCCCCTGTATCCCCTCAGCCAGCCTACACTTTCTACCTAAAACAGCCCCTGTGGGAATACCTCCAAACAGTATATCTCCCTCCTGGGGTTCAAAACCGTACTGGAACCTCCTATTTATCATCTCGTTGAAAAGGTAGGACTGATAGGCGTTTATAAACATACATCTTAAATGAGGTGGTAAAACCTTAAAACTCTTAATAAAACTTCCAGTTTCCAAGTATCTCTTGAGCATCTTTCTCTCGTAGTAGAGTTCCTTTGGGTACATCTTTAGAGCTCCCTTGAAATCTCCTTCATCTACCAACTTCCTAGCCTCCCGTACTCTGCCTTCCTCGAATAGTGGAGTTCCACAGTAAGCGTAAAATGCCCCTTCAAAGTCCCTGTTGTATATAAGTTTTCCCACTATATGGGTTATAGGTCTATCTGTACCAAATCTTTGGATGCCATAGTAGTTCAATATATAATTTAACTTAATATCTTTTAGAATATCTACAACTTCCTGAGGGTCTCTATCCTTCAGTCTTACCTTTATAGTAAATCTGTTGCCCCAGAGATCACCTAACTTTAACTTTTTATTTGTCCTTTGGATATCCCTTATTTTTATCCCCTTTATACTATCTTTTATCCTCTCCAGAGCCTCTACCTTTATCCCAAAGCATCCTACTCGTTGAGTAGTTGCTGCATACTTATCTTTAGTCCCTGCAAAACCAAAGTTCTTTCTCTTAGAATTTGTCCTCTTCACCAACTCTCCTATTGCATCTAAGGTGTTCCAGTTTATCTTCTCCAAGGTAAAGTGTATAAAGGCACCTTTCCAGTTGGGATCATCCTTAAAAATTCCAAGATCTTTTCCATACTCTAAGATTATACCATCTTTGGTGATCTCCTCAACTATGAAGTCTTCTGGATACTTCTTAATAATTCCCTCGATCTTTAGATTTATAAAGTATTTGTCTAAATTAATTTTTATTTCTTCTATCAATTTTCTTATCTTCTTCTTCCTGTATTTTTTCTCTATCTTCTTACGATAATCTTCAAGATTTTTTAGGGATTCTAACTTTCTCCTGTAACCTATTAGATAGTTTTTCATAGTTTATCCCTATCGTACTGTAACTGTTAAAAATAAATGATTATTCCTACTTCTAAATTTGTTTAATGGTTTTTTATGAGTTATTCCTGAATCTTAAGTGAGTAACTTCGAAAAACTTACTGGAGAGTGTTCTAAAGTCTTATTAAGGATATAAGAAATTTTAATAGATTGATATAAGTTTTAAAGAGTACTTCTATAACGTTTAAGTTGTAGTATATAGAGTACTGATATATTATCCAATCTAAAGGCTCCAAGAAAGCTGCAAGCCCAATAAAAGCCAGGGCGGTTAGTATCTTTAAAATAATATCTCTACTAAAAATACCTTTTACTTCATTATAGAACTTAGAATTTTCTACAGGCAATATTCTCTCTGCAACAGTGAGACCTGTCACTATAGATAGAGCGAGACCAGCAAACTCGAAAATTCCGTGAGGTATTACAACGGGGAGATATTCTATATTTATATTGTATCCTAAGGCGCCAGTTAAGGGATTTATAACTGTAATCAGGTAAAATAATATAAGGGCATTTATATAATCCTCACGGGCATTGGGATCCCTTTTAACTTCTCTCCTATAAAGATATGCTACAAGAATGTAAGCCAAGAGGATAGCTATACAAGATAGAGAGTTATTTATGAAGTAGGGTAGTACAAGAGATAGATAACTGTGACCTACATGGGTTGTAACTGAAGAAGACACTACCTCAAATTTCTTAGTTGCAATGTATTCTACAGTTTTTATCACACTTTCTGGGTGGGAAGGTATTAATAAAGAAGAAAGAAACACTAATATCTTCGAGAGTAAAATTACAGATAAAAAACTGATCCAACATCCAAAGTAGGTTATAAAAAATTTTTTTGTAAAATTCATCCTTAGAAAACTTTTAAAGATATTTCTAAAAGTTGAAGATATTTTTTTTATTATGGTATCTATTTTCCTATACATAGTTTCCCTATTGTGTTAGTTCTTTCTGAGATCTTCCCGCTTTTTTTACATCACTACTATTATAGTGAAAAATATATTTCCGTAGTATATTAAAGGTTTTATATAATTGTTATTGGGATAAAATGAAAAATACCGACGTCGAGAAGAATGTACTTATAAGAGAAATCTATGGGATGATTAGAGAGATACGTCGGGAATTAAATTTAAAGGATATAAAGTTGGAGATTGTAGATGTAGAGATAATACGTGAAGGTGGAGATACACTTTTAAATATATGTGTCCTAACTAGATCTGATAAATCTACAATAATAGGACCTGGAGGCTGGGTTGTAGGAAAGCTAAGAGAGTATTTAAAGGACAGATTTCCTGGAAATTTGAAGATCCTTGTAGATACCTATATTGATAGAGTTATTATAAGGAAGAAGATGGAGAAAGCTTTATCCACTCTGGAAAGTATTGGATTGAAAAAAGGAGAAAGGATTGTTATACTGGTTCAGTGTTGCTACGATTTAGGAGTGTTGGATTTTTTAAGAAAATATTTTAAAGTATTTGTAGTATCCCTAAGTATTGGATCTGTAGTCCTTCCCCCTAAGAACAGGAAGTTGATAGAGGATTATCTCCTAAAACATAGGATTCCCCATAAGTTCTTAAATCCTATAGAGTTAAAGGGAGAAGATATAAAAGAAGTATTGGGCAGGTATCCATGTGATTTCTGCAACGATGTTGTATTTAAATTTGTCGTAGAGGAGTGTAAAAGAATGGGCATAGGTTATTTAATAAACAACCATATACATCAAGAGATTGAAAGATTCAAAGACATTTACCTAATAAATTTTTTAAAGTTGTACCCTCTAAAGAGAGATACTCTAAGGATAAACTATCCCTACTTAAAATGCCCCTTGATGATACAGTCTCTTAAAAGAGATAAGGATTTAAAGGTTAAAGTAATAAGAGATATAGTGTCAGAGGTATATGAAGGTCTTATGGAACCTGGTATAGGTGCAGAAGTTATATTGGAGATAGGGAGAGTAGGAGAGAATAAAAAGAAAAAAATCTAAAATATTTGATATTATTTAGCAATTTAAAAAAATAATCATAGTCCTAAATATAACATATAATATAACTATAAAAACTCTTTAAGAAGAGATCCAATATTTGATGTAGTCCAGAAAGATAAAGGTTATATTTTACTTTTCTATCTGTATTTTTTCTATTCTTTAATTTTATAATATTCTTTTAATGAATTATTATTTTTTTATTAGGATTATTTCCATAGTTAAAGATATCACATCCTTTTTACTATGCAATTACTTTAAAATCTGTTGTTAGGTAGGAAAGTATTATCAGGAAAATATCCAGTATAATTATCAACAGTAAATACTTAACAGGAGGAGATTCTATCTTATTTATAAGTTTTAAATCTCCGTTGTATCCCCTAGAACTCATTATAATGAAGGATTTTTCACCTCTCTCCCATGCCCTTATAAAGAGAATAGCAGCCAATGTACCTAAGGATTTATAAGTGGTTTTTAGATTTCTATACCCCAATCTTGTATTTTGGGCGTTCATTATTCTTATCATCTCATCAAGTAAGAGGAAGATATACCTATACATCATCATTGCAATATCTAAAATGGCAGATGGAATTTTCAATTCCTTTAAGATATAGAAAAGTTCAGTTATAGGGGTGGTTAGTGCCAGGAATAGAGTAGAAGCAACACAACCAAGCATTCTACTGAATACCAACAACCCTAAATTTATACCGTAACTGTAGATAGAGATTTTGAAGTTGAAGATCTCTATGGTGAATAGTTCATTACCGCCTACGTATATGTAGCCCATTAAGATCACTGTAAGTATTCCAAACCCTAAAGGAGTTGCTAGAAGAAGTAGATATATCTTCAGTGGGACTTTTGCTACAAAGATAGTTAGAGCTATCATTATGAAAGCTATAATTAGAGGTACTACGATAGATTTTGAGAAAAGAGCGATCAACAGCATAGATAATGCAAATAATACCTTTAACTTAGGGTTGGTATGGCGCAACCTGTTAGTATGGGCTATGTGATCTATAGTGTTTAATTGCAATCTAACTCACCTGAAAATATTTTGTAAAAATAGAAACTATCTTAAATTAACAGAATAAAAAAAATAAAAAGGAGAGGTTATTGGTTCCCGGATTTTAACTCTATCTTAGCTTTGTTGTATCCTACAAAGTATCCAATGATTATGGCACCTATTGCAGCCTGTAACGCAAAGAGAAGGGATTCTATTTCTCCACTTGGAGGCTCCCATATTGGACTAAACCAAGGTTTATAATTTGGATTCAGTTTCTCTATAGCCTCTCCTGCTGCATCATCTGCTCCCCCAAAATATCCTTGCTCTTCCCCTTTACCAGCGTACATTATAAGTGGAGCAGCGGTTAATAATATAACTCCTAAGATCATAATAATATGTTTTGTTTCCATTTATTCAGCACCTCCAGTACTGGTATTTAATGAAGATGTGTAGTTTGGAACTTCACTTTCATCAATAACTCCTAACTTCAAAAGTATATCTGGCCTTAACTCCTTTATCTTGTCCCAAAGTATTACTGTCAATAAACCCTCTGCAATTGCAAGGGGTACCTGAGTAATGGCAAAAATACCTAAGAACGTTGTCAATGTAGCTATTGGATTATTTCCTGGAAATGCCAATGTAAGTTGTATTGAGGTGGTAACATAAGTAATCCAATCTGCAGCAATAGCTGCTAACATAATTGCCCATGAGGAGTTTATCTTTCCTTTTAGGATTTTCCATACAATTGCCCCTGCAAGAGGACCCATAATACCCATGGAGAATACATTTGCTCCTAAGGTGGTTATACCACCATGGGCCAACAGTAGAGCCTGGAAGAGTAATACAACAGTGGCTAAAACAGCGGTAATTGGTACACCAAAGAGCACTGCACTTAATCCATTACCACAGGGGTGGGAACAACTTCCAGTAACTGAAGGTAGTTTAAGGGAACTGAGTACAAACATATATGCTCCTGCAACTGCCAACAGAGGTTTAACTTCTGGCTGTTCTTTCATAAGTTTGTTCATCTTTATAACTCCATAACCCACTACTATACCCGATAGAACGTACCAAAATGCACACCACATTGGTGGTAGAAATCCTTCCATTATGTGCAAAGTATCACCTCGTAGTTTTGTATAGTAAATCAATTTAAAATTGTAATATAAATATTTTTCTATTGAAATTTAATTTAATTAAAACTTTCTTTAATACTCCTCTCAAAACAAAATAATACCATAACGCCTAACAGCAAAACCTGAATAAAAAAATAATAGGTAATTAAATCGCCAACTAGCTTAAAAAAAGAAATAAAATAAATCTATCATGGACAAAATCGTAATAAATAGTAAAAGGATGAATAGAAAATAAAAAGAAAGTAAAAAAATTTCCCATAAAATCCCATAAAAAGAATTAAAGGAACTCCTGTTCTACTTTGCTAGTATACACTGTAGTACAAAAAGATAGGGACAGATTTTTACTTAATTATTTTTTTAACCCGAATTAGTTCTTTTATTAGGTTATTATTGATTTTAACCGTTTTTATAGTAGTTATTATATTTTTTATCGTTTGATATAATGAATATAAAAAAATATTTTTGGATATCATGAGAAGAGTAATAGAGTACTACAACACCTTGGCCAAGGAGTACGACAACATATACAAGGATATAAAATACATGAGATCTGTGGAATTTAAAGTTCTGAAAAGTGAGATAAAGAAAGACTACTTAATCTTAGATGTGGGGTGTGGGACTGGAGAACATTTAATGTATCTGAGAGATTATAACATAATAGGATTGGATATATCCATAGAGATGTTAAAAAGGGCCAAGGATAAAAGTGGAAAATTTGTAGTTGTAGGCGATATACAACATCTACCATTTAAAAGTAGATCCTTCAACTGTGTAATTTCCTTCTTTGGAGCCTTGAATCATGTACAGATAAACAGAGCACTTAAGGAGATAAGAAGAATTCTCGTTAAAGAAGGTTTATTTATATTTACTCTGGCCAACCTCTATCATATGAGATGGATATTTAAATCCCTGTTAAGAAAGGGATGGTGGTACACTGTAAAAGCTATAAAAAAGAGGAAGGGAGATATTACAAAGGTTGTGGATGGGAAGAAGATAAGAGTTAATACCAGATTTTACTCGTTGGAGGAGGTGGAGGACCTCCTGGAAAAACATAACTTCCATATAAAGTATACATTTGGTACTTACATTACCAATTCTCCCTTAGATAACATACTATACAAAACCTTTTTAAAGCACTTTGGTGGTTATATAGGTGCTGTAGCTGTTAAAAAGTAAATTAGGTGAAAGGATGTATAAGATATGTGTAATAGAGGGAGACGGTATTGGAAAGGAAGTTGTACCTGCAACCTTAGAAGTTTTAAAGGCTACAGGTTTGGACTTTGAATTTGTACATGGAGAGGCTGGGGATGAGGTATTTAAAAGGAGAGGTATTGCCCTTCCAGAAGAAACTGTAGAGATTGCAAAGGAGTGTGATGCGGTACTCTTTGGAGCTGCTGGGGAGACTGCAGCAGACGTGATAGTTAAGTTGAGAAAGATACTTGATACCTACGCCAACGTCAGACCTGTTAAATCCTACAGAGGTATAAAGTGTCTGAAGGATAACATTGATTATGTAATAGTAAGGGAGAATACAGAAGGTCTTTATAAGGGTATAGAGGCCGAGGTTGCAGAGGGAGTATATACTGCAACGAGGGTAATTACGGAAAAAGCCTGTAGGAGAATATTTAAATTTGCATTTGACCTGGCAAGGAGGAGAAAGAGGGAAGGTAAAAGGGGAAAAGTTACCTGTGCCCACAAGGCTAACGTCCTAAAACTGACAGATGGAGTATTTAAAAGAATATTCTACGAGGTTGCAGAGGAGTATCCAGATATAGAAGCGGAGGATTACTACATAGATGCCATGAATATGTATATCATCACAAAACCTGAAACCTTTGACGTTGTTGTTACCTCCAATCTCTTTGGAGACATCCTATCAGATGGAGCTGCTGGGACAGTTGGAGGACTGGGAATGGCACCCTCTGCAAACATTGGAGATAGATATGGACTCTTTGAACCTGTACATGGTTCTGCACCAGATATTGCAGGTAAGGGTATAGCAAACCCCACTGCTACTATACTAACTGGAGTACTTATGTTGAGATATTTAGGAGAAGACGAAGTTGCCAACAGAGTAGAGAAAGCACTTGAGGAGGTGCTGGAGAAGGGACTTACAACGCCAGATCTCGGTGGCTCCCTTACAACATTTGAGATGGCTCAGGAGGTTGTTAAAAGATTGAAAGAAGAGTAAAAGAAATTTTATTTTCCATAGTATATCTCCAACGCTTCTTCTACACTTTTATTCTCTATGGTGATAGCATATATAGCATTACACATTCTTACAGCCTCTTCGAAGGATTTTTGATGTATATTTCTACCTGTGGCATTTCCCGCTGCACCACTTATGTGTATCTGGTCGTAGAGTTCTTGAAGGAATACCTTAGGATCTTTAGATTTACCTCCTGCACACACTACTTTAGTTCTACCTGCTGCTAAGACAGCTTCTTTAAGAGCCTCTGCAGGATTTTCACACTTTGGATAGTTAACCTTTACAAAATCTGCACCAAGACATAGGGCAACTCCAGCGGCTCCAGCTATTAGGTGGGGATCATATTCGTCTTTAACAGCCTTGCCTCTTGGATACATCCAAAGTATCGCTATTAACCCATGTCTATGAGCTTCATACACTACCCTAGAGGCCTCAGAGAGCATCTCATGTTCATACTCACTACCTAGGTACACTGTATAACCAACCCCCAATATGTTAAGTTTTGAATAATTCTTGAACTCCACAACATCCTTTACAGTAACTAGGGCTCTACTTATAGGATCCCTCTGGGAGGTTTTAACAAGGTTAGTTTTTGAGTTTATCTTCACTACGTAGTTGATATCTCTATAGTCCATACCATATCTAGCTATAAGTCCCAACTGTGTAGCAAAAGCTCCTATTTTCCCATTGGAAGCTATTCTAAATAAATGTTCAGGATCTGCATCATCTTTTGGAATCCCTGGGCCGTAGAAGTCATCGTTTAAATGCTCTATCTTTTGATCTCCTGCAAAGAGCATCAGTCTTCCAGTGTTTTGGGTTAATTTAAGATAATTCTTTATATAAGTATTTCTTTTATCTGGTGGAACGTCTAAAGGTACTAGTACATCCTTTTCAGATATTTTTATACTATTCTCCATAAAAACCCCCGAAAAATTTGTTGTTATAAGATTATTCTAATTCTCTAATCATAAAAAAGTAATCTTCCAGCCAATCTACTACTCCATAATTTATCTTCTTATTTTCAACAGCATGTATAATTTCATTTAGAATGAAATCTATGCTTCTGCTGGTAGTATCGATCTCGTATACAGGTATATTCTCATTCTTCAATCTTTCTAAGGATTCCACAAGAGAGACATCTAGTATCTCTGCCCCCACATTCTCTTTAATCTTCTCCTCTGGATAACCTCGTCTTTTCAACCTCTCCATTATTACCTGGGGATTGCACCTGAGGACTACGATGTAATCTACATCTAATAGATGACTTATATGTCCATCGAGTATTACAAAATCTCCCTTCAAATCTTTTAAATACTCCCTAAGTCTTTGAAAGTCTACTACATAGGAGTCCATATATTCATCCTTCTCTATGTAGAGTTTGTTCTTCTTTACAACTTTTGTAAGATCTACATGTCTAACGGAGATGCCCTTCTTCATTAGTCTATCTTTAAGATATTTAGAGATAGTAGATTTTCCTACTCCAGGTGTTCCTGTGATGGCTAATTTTATACTACCACCTTAGTTGTTATTCCTGACATTCTCAACAACTGTCTCAGATCTATACCTGTCGATGTCTATATCAGAACGGACTATTAAAATTACGTTGTCATCAACTTTCCAGAGGGAGTAATTCAAAGTCTCCATATACTTCTTAAAATCTAAGAATATCTTCTCAAAAGCCTCAAGGGTAATCTCCTCATGGTTTATAATGATCACATCATGGTCAATTATCTTCTTTAAGGTTTCAAATTCGTGTGGAGATTTCATTCTAACTGTCAATACCTTAGGTAGGATCTTCTGGACAACTACCTTAGTCTCACTTTTCATATCCCCTTCCTTCTCATTTCCCTCACTTATATTTTCTTCATCCAATAGAGGTTCTCTTCTTTTTACCTTTAATTTAGACACTATTTTAGATTCTGGTAATGGTATCTCTTCATCTCCCTTTATCTCGTAGGCAGATGCTTCCTCACCTACGATAATATACTCGTCATCCTTAATTGGAAGTTGTTTTGGTGGTTCATCATTTCCAAAGATAACTCTCTTTAGCCTTTTTAACATTTCTGCCACCTGATTTATCATTTAACAAAATCAACTGATTTATGATTATTATAGATTATTATTATTTATATTATAATTAGTTTGATGATTATTATTTGCCAATAATTATTATTATTTTACTATATTTAAGTTTTTTTAATTTTTAAAAGCAATCCATTACAAGGTATATCCCTAAGAATATAAAAAAAGCCCCAACCATCATCTTGATAGATGGAAGATCCCTTGTCAAAATAGAGTTGACAACTATTGTAAAGAAAGGATATATACTGGTAATTACCACGATTTTTGAAGGTGAGGAAAGTTTTAGAGCTTTATAGTATAGATAGGTGGATAAAACACTTGCAAGTGATACTATCCCAAGGAAAATAACAGGTTCAACAGGAAGGGATTTGAGGCTCCCTATGCTTACTTTTCCCATTAAAATATAGATGACAGATATTACAATGAAATTCATAGATACCATTAAAAACAGTGCCATTGAGGGATCTATATAATTTAACGCCTTCTTTTCAATAATTGGAAATATCCCCCACATCATCGCTATAATAAGTGCCAGGAGTTCCCCTTTCATAAAAGATCACCCTTATGCTTTTATTTTTAAGAGGGCATAATAGCAAAAACATTATTAAAGATAAAGGTAAAAAATAATAAAAAACAGGAATTCTTCAAATATCATCAAATACCAACTATAAAATTCTAGTATTCATAATTACTTAAAACATCACATGGAAAGATAAATACCGTACATTTACCCTTCTTTATTTTTAATATTTTAACGTTGATAAGAACCTAAATTTTTTGTTGATTTTACCTAATAGACATTATTAATCCCCGAAGGTGTAACTATGAGTATAAACGTCTTAATAGATGTGGATTACAACCCCCACGATAGGTGCATATATCTCTATCTATTAAATGGCCTTATAAAGGATAGGAATTTTAAACCTTACTTTTATGTAGATGCACCTATAGAAGATATTAAAAAATATCTTGAAAAAAACCATAAAGAGTTGCTATATCATATAGAGAAACTTGAAACTATAGAGAGGGCGATGATAGACAGGAATCTTAAGGGTAGAAATAGGATCATTAAGAAGACACTTACAAAAGTGGTTGTGAAGTATCCCAAAGATGTGCCAAAACTTAGAGTACTTAGAGAGTTGGGAGAAATATACGAACATGATATCCCCTTTACAAAGAGATACCTCATAGACAACGACATAATTCCGATGATATACTACAGAAATATTGAAGATAAAGAAAGAGAAATAGTGGGCAACGAAATACCGGAATTGAAGGCAGTAGCCTTTGATATGGAAGTGTACTGTGAGGGTAGGGAGCCTGTACCAGATAGAGATCCTATACTTATGGTGAGTTTCTACTCGCAGGGAATGAAGAAAGTTCTATCTTACAAACCCTTTGAACATGAGTACTTAGAGTTAGTGGAGAATGAGAAGGAATTAATAAAGAGAGTTGTTAAGATTCTAAAGGATTACGACCTAATATATACCTACAACGGAGATAACTTCGACTTTCCTTACTTAGTGAAGAGGGCCAAGTACTTAGGTGTTAATATTCCCCTGGATATAAGAATCTCAAGAGGAGGAATGCATTTAAGAAGTTATATCCCCGGAAAAATACATATAGATCTTTACCCCATTGTGAGGAGGACGTTAAACTTAAGCAAGTATAAGTTGGAGGATGTATGTTATGAACTCTTTGGAGTACGTAAGTTGGAGGTTGGACATAGGAATATATCTAAGTTATGGAAGGAGGAAGATAGAAACCTCGTTGAGTACTCCTTCCAGGATGCCTATTACACCTACCTAGTTGGAGAGTACTTTTTACCTTTGGAGGTGATGTTCTCGAGGATTGTAAATCAGACACCTTTTGAGGTTTGTAGGATGAGTAGTAGCCAGATGGTAGAGTACCTACTACTTAGATACTCGTATAGAAAAAACTTCTTAGCACCTAACAGGCCTTCTGAGGAGGAGTATAAGAGAAGACTTAACGAGTACTACGAAGGAGGATATGTAAAGGAACCTATTAGAGGTATTCATGAGAATATAGTAAGTATGGATTTCAGATCCCTTTATCCTTCTATAATAATATCCTATAATATAAGCCCTGATACCATAGACTGTGAATGTTGTGAGGGAGAATCTGAAAAAATACATGGACACTGGTTCTGTAGAAGGAGGAGGGGGCTTATACCTGAAGTACTCTACAAGTTAATAGAGAGGAGAAAGGAGATAAAAAAGAAGTTAAAGAGGATAGATAGGAACTCCTCCCACTACTCTCTCCTAGATTACGAGCAGAGGTCCTTAAAAGTGCTGGCCAATAGTCACTACGGTTATCTGGCATATCCAAGGGCCAGGTGGTACTCCAAGGAGTGTGCCGAGGTAATAACCTACTTAGGTAGGATGTTTATACAGAAAACCATAGAGGAGGGAGAGAGATACGGGTTTAAGGTAATATACGCAGATACAGATGGGTTATATGTTACTATGGATGGTATAAAGAGCAAAGAGGAGTTGTTGGAGAGAACCTACGAATTTTTAAGAGAGATAAATAAAAAACTTCCAAAGAATATGGAGTTGGAATTTGAGGGGTACTATAAAAGGGGGTTATTCGTTACAAAGAAAAAATATGCTCTTATCGATGAGAACGGTAAGATAATAATAAAGGGATTGGAACTTGTAAGAAGGGATTGGTCCAACATAGCCAAGAAAACACAGAGGGAAGTGCTAAAGGCACTACTGGAGAAAGGAAATATTAAAATGGCAAAGGATATCATCATCAACACAATCGAGGATCTGAGAAAAGGTAGAATAAATAAGGAGGATCTGATTATATACACACAGATCACAAAGGATATATCCCAGTACAAAACAACCGCCCCCCATGTTGAAGTTGCTAAAAAAATCTTGAGGAATGGAGGTAGACTGAAAGTGGGTGATGTAATTGGGTATATCATTACCAGTGGTAGTAAACCTATAAGTGAGAGGGCAGAGTTGCCAGAGGATGCAGAGAACTACGATGTAAACTACTACATAGATAACCAGGTCCTCCCACCTGTGATACGAATAATGGAGGCTTTGGGAATATCGAAGGAAGAACTTAAAAGTGAAAGTAGACAGAGTACCTTACAGGATTTTTTTAGGATTTAACTGATCTGTTAGGGTAATCAAGAGTGGTACTATGAACCTCTTTGTATATGGGGAATTAATGAAAGATGATGTTCTACTTATGTTGATAAATAGAATACCAGAAAAGAAGAAAGGAAAAATAAAGGGATATGAGAAGTTTTTTGATTATTCTATAGGTTATTATGGTGTTAGGAGAAGAGAAGGATCTGAAGTCCCCGGTATTATACTGCTAGATATAACTGAAGAAGAGTTAAAAGTTTTTGATCACTTTGAGGATGAAGGGGAGTATTACTACAGGGTAAAAACTAAGGCTTACGATGAAAATGGAAAGGAGTATGAAGTATTTCTCTACGTTAGGGACTTATAAAAAAATAAAAAATATTAATAATTATTACAATAATTTTATTAATAATATTATACAGTACTATTAACTACCACGATAGTTAAACATGTTTTTTGTCAAGACTACCCACTATTTTTTAAAGTCTATCTATAATTTAAAACACTCTTATTTTTTTGTCTATGCACTAACTACAAAATTAGTGATAGTATGTATAAACTGGGTATCAATAGGGAGATTGTAGAATCCATATACAGAGAAGGACACCCTATAGCCCAGTATGGATTATATATGAAGAAGATAAGACCATACAAAGTATTTAAAATACCTGTTGACTGTGGGTTGGTATGTCCAAATAAAGATGGTACATTAGATACCGAAGGTTGTATATTCTGTCCAAAGATGGGTAGGCCTATAAGTGTAAAGTACTGTGACAGTAAATACTCCCTGAAGTATCAAATTGAAAAACAGATGGAAAATCAAAAAAAGAAGGGAATAGGTAAATTCTATATTTATTTCTATCCTGGAACAAACACCTACGGAGATCCTGAGAGGTTAAAGGAGTTGTGGGACCTTGCTCTATCTTATTCAGATGTAATAGGACTTTCCTTAGGTACCAGGCCAGACTGTTTAAGTAGGGAGGTCTTAGATATCTTGGAGGGCTATGTAAAAAGGGGGTATGAAATTTGGATAGACTTGGGTATTCAGAGTTTCCATCAAAAAACCTTAGATCTACTAAATAGGAGGCATAATGTGTCCCATATTATAAAGGCTATATTAGAGTGTAAAAGGAGAGGTATCTTCGTATGCGGGCATGTTATACTTGGGTTGCCAGGTGAGACCTGGAAGGAGATGATGGATACTGCAGAATCCCTATCGAGGTTAGGGATAGACGCCCTTAAGATATATCCCTTAGTTGTAGTTAAAGATACAAAGTTGGAGGAGATGTATTGGAGGGGGGAGTATAGAACCTTAGATAGAAAACAGTACATAAAACTTCTCTGTGATTTCTTAGAACATACTTCTCCCTATGTACTTATACAGAGGGTTTCAAAGGATAAGGTACCTGAGGAGATAACGGTATCTCCAGAATGGAAGTTAAGTAGATTAGCTATACTCAACGACGTGATCACAGAGTTTAAAAGGAGAGGTACTAGACAGGGCATATACTTTAGGGGATAGCATGAGATACGAGGTGGTGATCACTTGTGCCTTAAATGGAAAATACAACAGGGCTCCTATAGGGGTATATTTTAAAGATAATTGGGTTAAACTTCACCTCTATGAGGGGTCCCATACCTACGATATACTGAAGAAGGAGAATTACTTTGTAGTAAATATTACTTCTCCCTACCTTCTAGCTCAGTCTGTATACGACGATAAGGGGAATTACAGTACTATAGAATACAGTGATATTGCTCTCCCCTATCTCTCCGATGCTTACAAGATATACGTTGTAAAAATTGTTAAAAGGAAATTTGTAGATATCAAGGATGAGTATGGAGATTCAAAACTGATGGTGATCCAGGGAAGGATTCTCCTAGAAAGGGATATAAACAGTCCTCCTGTAACGCCTTACTCCAGGGCAGATGGCCTCATTGTGGAGATGGCTGTACTCTACTCCCGGCTAAATATTGTCAATGAGGAGAAAAGGGTAGAGATGGTTAAGAGGATGGAAGAGTACTTTAAGATCATTAAGAAAGTTGGAGATGAAAGGTATATTCGACTGGGGGAGAAGTTCCTTAAGAGTAAGAACCCAACAACCCCTTAGGAGAAGAATTAACAGAGTTCTATCTTATCTTTTAGTATTTAAGGACATCTTAGAGCAAATAATTGTAGAATTTTTTCACCTGAAGGGAAAAAATTATAATCTCCATTTTTACTGTTTGCTCATCTGTAGATATATACTGATAATGTCACTTAGGATTGCAGAGGATGTTTCTATACTTCCAGCACCCCTTCCAACGACTATAACTTCTTTGGCTAAGTCGGTGTATAACTTAGCAACATTTAAGGATCCCTTTACATTGAGAGGGTCGTCTAAGGGTATCAACTTGGGACCTACCTCTAACTTATTTTTCTTTACCTCTCCAATGAGTTTTATAGTATATCCTCCTTTATTCGCCATGGTAAGTGCCTCGGGGGTTATCCTCGTAATCCCCTCTATTTTTACGTCTTTTATAGTGACGTTCATATCCATAATAGAGTTTGCAAGAATCACTATCTTTGCAGCGGTATCAAGCCCACTGATATCCTGGTAGGGATCTGTCTCTGCAATACCTAATTCCTGTGCTTCTTTAAGTACGGTGTCGAAGTCTAAGTTCTCCCTCTCCATCTTTGTGAGGATATAGTTAGTAGTTCCATTTAATATTCCCTTTATCTCTATAATCTCGTTTCCAGCTAGGGTCTCCCTTGCTAAGTTAATAATGGGCATGGCACCTCCAACAGATGCCTCGTATCTAAATATTTTGTTGTATTTTTTGGCGTAGGACATCAACTCCTGGAAGTAGAGGGCAAGAGGCCCCTTATTCGCCGTTATCACATGTTTTCCACTTTTAAACGCCTGAATGATATATGTTTTTGCGGGCTCTCCATTTTCTATATTTGTAGGTGTCGCCTCTATGAGGACATCTCCATCGAGGGTTTCTATAACTTCTGTTGCTGGTAGAGATACACCTTTATCTGGATACTCAGCTATCTTTCCTTTCTTTTTCTTAACTTCTAAGGCTAAATCTAGATCCAAACCATTTTCATCTATTGCAGCACCACTACTATCACATATAGCAACTACCTTGAGATCCATACCGTATCTCTTTTTAAGATACTCTCTCTTCCTCTTTATGACGTTGATAACTCCTCTCCCAATTACTCCAAAACCTACCAGTATTACCTTCATGTTCCCCCCGTAGATCTAAAAGGATTTTATAAATAAAAGATCCTTTTCCTTCGAGATCCTCTCCATCTCTCTACACAGATCCTCTAACTTATCACTCTCTACTACTATCCTCATCCTTGCAGAGGACTCTTTAAAAGGATGGGGCATAGTTAGATCGAGATCTACAACTAAACCGTATTTGTTAAATCTATCTATGGTGTCTCTTATGTCCGTATCTACAACATGTCCTATAACTACCACGTCTATATCCATCTTTCTAACGTTATTATTTACCTTAGTGACTACAATACCACTATCTTCAAGTTTTTCCAATATTTTTTCTAAGGTATTCTCATCTAGATCCTCAAGTACTATCCTAACAGGCACCTTACCATCACTCTTTTTCTCCCTTAGATGTATAACACTGTGAATATTTATACCCATCTCAGATATAGGCGTCAGAACCTTTAGAAGTTCTCCTGGGGAATCCCTTAACTCTAAATCTAAGAGAATCATAACTTCACCTATTTATAATTATTATAATGTAAAAATTTTAATGTAAAAATTTTATAAAAAATATAAAAATAATAATAAAATAAATAATTAGAAAAAAATATTTAAATAGTTCTGTAATTCAGGGATCTCTTAATTACCTCAACATTTATCTTTCCAGAACTTACTACTTTTCCAGTCCTTATATCGTTTATCGTTACTACTGCAGGGGCGAACATTCCCTTATCTATTTTGTAGAAGTCATAATTTGCAGATTTGAATACCTCTAAGAATGGTTTTCCATAGTCTGATGATGCAGAAGAAGGCAGGTTTTTACACAGATCTTCTATGTTATCTCCTTCATCACTCTCTATGTAGTAATACGTTTTACCTCCGTAGAGCACCATATCGTTGGTAGCACCCATCATAACTAAATCGTCTCCAACAATTGGAGCGATAGGTGCAATACCTACTGCATATTTAACCTTCTTTACATCGAAGTTTAGTACCTCTAACATCTTGTAGGTTCCATTCTCCACAACCCTACCACTGATCTGTATAGAACCTACAAGGGATGCTGTTGGAGCAACTAAGAGATAGACGTTTTCAACATTTACCCCACACTTATCTGCTATGTACTGAGCGACGTCCTCGTTTGGAAGTTTTGAAGATTCTAAACATAGTATAGCTACATCGGCATTGTCCTCGTAACCTATTTCCTCGTATGTGCTCTTAGGCATCTTTGCAAGGGCTCTGGCAGGTCCTGAACCCATGGCAAAGTATTTACCAACCTTTATAGCCCAGCCTGCTTTCTGGGAACCTAAGGTGGCTACTGCAGGATGGGATGTGATCACCTTTACAGAAGGAAGTGCCAGTTCGTTGTTTAATCCCTCATCTAAGGCGATACCAACATCTGCCAATCCCCCTAAACATACCTTTGTAAAAGCCTTACCTGCTTCGAAACTACCGGGAACATTTATTCCACAATCTATAACCTTTGCCCCATTCTCCAAGGTTTTTACTTCTATGTTTAACTCATCCTTCTTTTTTATCATTTCTTCTACTATAGAAAGTGCCCTTAAATTTACACTTAGCATCTGTATCACCCTGCTGTTTTATTATTTTTTTTAAATTTTTTAAATATTATTTTTATACTTTTTTATTTATAGTATTAAATAGGAGATGATATATATGGATAGGGAGATCTACAGATTCTTACATAGTTTAAATATAAACTTTAGGAAAAAAACACTGAGGGAACTTTTAGAAGAAGAAAAACCCTATGTTGTCATAAATGGAAAGAGACATAGGATAAAAAAGAGGGAGTTAAATTTACTGAAAGGTTTAACTGACAACCTAGATCTAAGGATACCTATAGTTTTAGAGATAGATGCCTCCTTAGAGTCTGGTACTGTGAAGATCAGTGGCCGTGAGGAAGTAAAGATAATATCTAAAATACTTGGAAGAGAAATAAACCCCTTTAGTGAGGAGAACTCTCTATATATCTACAAACCTGAGGTAAGAATAGTTAGGAGACACCTTCCTACTACTACAGTCTACCTCTTTAAAATAGGACCTGTGATAGAATGAAAAAAAGAAAGTACAGAGGTGTAGACCCATTTAAGAGGATTTTGAACAACCCGAAAAATATAGAGAGGTTGTATAAACTTTATTATATTATAACTCTCTGGGTATGGTTTGTAGTAGTACTTGGAGCTCTAATTTTTATTGTATGGGCTATAAAATATTTAAGGATAATTTAAGAGAGAGTGAGAATTTTAGGAATAATATAAAAAAATTTCCTTAAAATTTTAATAATGGAAAAATTAAAAAAAATTAAAATAATTTATTGGTAATTATTATAATTATTATTAACAAAAATAAAATCAACAATGAAAAAATAAACTCTCTGATAATCTCCTTGAATTATTCCGGGTACTGAATAAAAGAAGTAATGTTGTTAACACAATATACCATGTCTCAATGGGGGATATCGATGAACGAGTATGTCATGTATTTTACCATGTTCTCCCTGATGATTGGAGCACTTTCATCGCTGAAACTCTGTTTCCATAGGAATACATCCAACGTACTCATTGGAGAAGGTTTAATGGCTATAATAATAGCTACCTTTTTAGTAGTACTCTCCCAGGCATTTAATATACCTTTTGCGGATACTGTAGCACTCTTTATAATCGTGGCTGGACCTGTTGGAACGCTAGCATTTTCTATGGTTATGAGAAAAGGAGATAAAAATAAATAACGGTGTCAGTCCGCCCATCAATCATCACAGGTCAGAAGCTACCACCGATCATCATCCACCATTTAAAATTAGATGCCTTCACATGTTTATATAATTTTCCTATGTAATCCTATAGTATCCAAATCTCGGTGAGTATATCTCGGCATTTCTCTTTAACTTATCCAATAGATCCTCTGCCTCCTTCTTAGATATACCAAATTCAGAGGCTCTCTCTATTATATCATCTTCTGAAGCTAAACCATCGTTAGAGAGTGCAGAGAGTTCCTTTATAATCTCTAGTATCTTGTCCATCTTGTCGTATTTTGACTTGGGTAGTTGCCCCATGATTTTTCCTATGTCGTATTTCCCTGTTTCTGGATCGTAGGCAACCTGATTTAGACACTCCTCTATAATCTCGATGGCTACCTTTGCATCCCCCTCTTCAACTTTTTTTGATAACCTTGCCTTTGCATGCATCTCGGATATCCTTATAATAGCTTCTAACTGTCTGGCTGTAACTGGTATTGGGTTATCTCCCTCTCCCAACCTTCTCATATTTACATAGAAGTCCTTAATGATCTTCTTTGCAGCTTTTGTTAGATGTGGGTTCTTTAACTTCTTTTCATCTACATCATCCTCCATAAAGAGTTCCTGGTTCTCCTCGAAGTATACACAGTTTCTAGCGTAGATGATATAACTCTTCATTAGGTTTTCGTCTACTACGATACCGTCTACCTCAATAGGTTTTAATACAGAGTAATCCTTAGTTACTGTCTCTATATGGACATCTAAAATATGTTCTGCAATCTCTTCATCTCTTCTTCTATCTGGTATGTCTCTAAGTGGGAATATTAGATCGAATCTACTCAGGAGTGGAGGAGGTATATCTATCTGTTCAACAATCCCTAAGTTGGGATCGAATCTTCCCCTCTTTGGGTTACAGGCTGCAAGGACAGCACATCTTGCAGGGAGTTTTACATTTATACCTCCTTTATTTACATGGATAGTCTGAGACTCCATGGCCTCGAGGATGTATTTCATAACATTCTTATCCACTGTAAGTTCATCTATACAGGCAGTACCTCCGTTAGATTTTACAAACACCCCAGGCTTCACCACCCATCCATCCCCTATATCTGTACTCTCTTTTAAAACGTTGGCTGTAAGACCTCCACCTGTTGCTGTAGTAACTGAAGCGTAGGCGTTCTGAGGGAAAAGTCTTGCTATCTTCCTTAACATGGTAGATTTCCCTACCCCAGGATCTGTAATTAGAAGTATGTGGCTGTCTCTCCTTAGAGGAGTACCATCAGGTAGAAATTTTGTACATCCCTTTATCTGTTGTAGGAATATTGCCTTTTTTACAATATTATATCCCTTAATCTGTGCTATGAGGTAATTAGATAGTATATCCACTATGTTCTTCTTTTTACCTAGTTCATTCAGTACCTCTATAAGATCAGGTTTAAGAACATCTCTAACTTCTATCTTCTGATAATCCTCGATCAGGGATACACTGTTACTCCTTACACATATCTCAAAAATAGGCATGTTTAGGCTGGAACGGATTCTTTTTCTCATAACAGTTCCTACAACTTTTACCCTTCCTGAGTATATCCCCTGGGAGTTCTCCAGAAACACTTTTATACTCTTTGGTGGATCTTCTGGATTCTTCATCAGATCTATAGGTTGTTGTATCTCCAACTCCTGGATATTCACATAGATAGAGCTATCTAAGTCTAACTCCATCTCCACCCTACGATCATTTTTCTCACATACTTTACATATATACTTCGGTATCTTTTCGAAGTAGTTATATGTTGTATGTGTTATGTTCCATCCACACTCAGGACATACGAACCGGGCCACCTTAAGTAGGGCACATACTTTACCTGCAGATATGATATCTCCTTCAAATGTTAAAAGTTTGTTAATGTCAAAGGAGTTTATATTTTCTATTTTCTTCTCACAACCTATAGGGTTCTTTAGAGATATACAAATCTTTTCTAATTCCTTTTCTGTCCTACTATCTTCCCCAAAAACTTCCTTGTAGGTTTCTTTAAATACGTCGAGGAGGGTTTTTTCAACTTCTATAGGATACTCTAGGATTATATCGTTTACTTCACAAGCTTCTGGAAAATTCCTTAAGAAATCCTCTATATCAAACTCGAAAATATTATTCTTTATAGTACTCTCTGATAGTTTACGTTTAATATACTGCTTTATTTTGTCTTTATATTTCTCTTCAAATTCTTCTTTATCGTATTCTATTGTAAATTTGTCCATTGTCACCACAACTTTTTAATTTGTAAGTATAATATAAATACATCAAAATAGAAAATTATCAAAATAATCATTATATTAATCAGTTTAAAATATTAATTAATTAAAATATTAATTAAATACTGAATTAACCTTGTAATGTAGTTTGGGATAGTTAATATATATCTCTGATGTGAAGTGAACTTTATGATTTAACCCTTCTAAACAAAAATTATTAATATATAGAACTTTAATCAATTTTTCTATATCCATTTTTTCTATTATGATCTTGGTGATATAGATGGTGTCTGAAAATATAAAAAATTTTGTCGAGGAGATAAGAAATCAAGTCCAGAAAGAAGCTAAGTATATCGAGTTAGTTTTTACAATTTATTACCTGATAAATTTAGTGGAACCTAGTAAAAGAGAAAGTTTTCAGGAGGCTATTAACAACGCTGAGAGTATAGAAGATGTCTACGAAATACTTGATGCCTTAAAACTCCAGATTGGGGCGCAAGGTGTTAAAAAGTTACTTAGGAATCTATAAATCATTTTTTAACTATTCATAGACAGTAGTACTATTCCCAAGATCACTAATATAATACCTATTATCTGATTGGTAGATAGATACTCTCTGAGGAAAATAACTGCCAATATGGTAGTGATAGCAGGACCTATAGAGGATAGAGGTACAACGATACTAGCCTTTCCCTTATTGAGCATGTAGTAAAGTAGTAGACTCCCCAACACCACCATTACAGCGGATATTACACCGTAGATCAGTATTTTTCCTTGTATCTGCCATAGTCTCTGAGGATCTTTTATAATTATAAAGATAGAGAGTATCATTCCTACGATATTAACTATAATCCACTGTATAAAGGGATCCTTTTCAGAAACTATCTTTGCAAAGAAAGTGCCCACACCGTAGAGGATCGCTATAAGGATCCCAACTATAACGTCATTGTTTATACTAATCACCCTGAAATTGTCAGAGATTAATAACTTTAGCATCCCTTATATTCTCTAAATTTTTCAACTTCTCCAACACATCTTCAGGTATCACATGATCTACGTTGAGGACCATTATACTCTCTCCTCCAGGTTCCTTCCTACCGACCTGCATCCCTGCAATGTTTATACCGTAGTCTCCTAGGAGTAATCCCACCTTACCTATCATCCCAGGCCTATCTATGTGTCTGATTATACAGATAATACCTTCAGGTTTTATATCTACCCTGTATCCGTTGATCTCCCTAAGTACAGGCCTACCTTCTATTACAGAACCAACTAAGGATATACTTTCTGAATTACCTTCTGCTAACACTTTTATGGCGTTACCATACTCACTCTCAGATATTGTGCCTTCAATTACCTTTATATTTCTATTTTTAGCTACTGTAGGTGCATTTATAAGATTGACACCTGCAAGGAGTATAGGAGACAACATACCTATGAGGAAGGATCTCTTCACCATCTCTGTATCTTCCTTTGCTAACTCACCAGAATATATTAACTTCACTTTCTCTATGGACCTGTCAAGTAGTTGTATGGTCATAAGTCCCAACTTCTCTGCAAGATCCATATAAGGTTTTAACTTTCCCATCTTTTCAGATGGTATTGCAGGGAGATTTACAATATTCTCTGCAGGTTCTCCCCTAAGTATCTTTACAACCTGTTCTGCAACGATAATACCTGCACTTTTCTGGGCCTCTTCTGTGGAAGCACCCTGATGGGGAGTACCTATAACGTTGTCCAGTGTAAGTAGAGGATTATTCTTTGGAGGTTCTTCTTCGAAAACATCCAGTGCTGCAGCCCTTATTTTCCTATTTCTTAGAGCCTCGTAGAGGGCCTTCTCATCTATCAGTCCCCCTCTAGCACAGTTTATAATTATTACATTTTTTTTCATCAGTGATATCTGTTCCCTACCTATTATATGCCTAGTTTTTGGAGTTAAGGGGACGTGGAGGGTGATAAAATCACTAACCTTACAGAGTTCATTTATATCACTTAATAACTTAACACCTAAACTCCTTGCAACCTCTTCAGATATATAGGGATCGTAGCCTACAATATTCATACCAAATGCCTTCGCTCTCTTCACAACCTGCTGCCCTATTCTACCTAGTCCAATAACTCCAAGGGTTTTACCATAAAGTTCTACACCTTTAAAGGATTTCCTATCCCACTCTCCTCTCTTTAAGGAGGCTGTAGCCTGAGGTATATTCCTCGCTGCAGATAACATCAAACCCATAGTTAACTCTGCGACAGAGATGGAAGATGCATCTGGAGAATTAACCACTATGATACCTTTCTCTGTTGCATACTGGATATCTATATTGTCTACACCAACACCAGCCCTTGCAATAATTTTTAATTTTTTTGCGTGCTCTAAGATATCTCTTGTCAACTTTGTTCCACTTCTAATAACTATAACATCTATATCTTTTATTTTTCTCTTTAATTCCATCTTATTCAGGTTAGTTGCTATTTCCACTTCTCCGACTCTTTTGAGTATCTCTACAGCATCTTTGTGTATTTCGTCTGTTATAAGAATATTCACCATAAACCTCACTTCCCACTTTATGGTTCTTTTTTATTATGTTTGTTCTTCATGAGAAATCCTATTCTCAAAAATTATTCTTAATTATATATATTAAGTCTTACTGACTAACGGGATTAAAATGTGGGATTTCTCTCCTCCTTCTATAAAGGTTTGGGGGTGTTATATCTCCAATCCTGAGAGGAATAGACTTACCTGAAAGAGTGCGAGATCGGTGATATCTTCTTGATAAACCTATGGGGAACTGAGATTGATATGTACTGAAAATGCAGATGCCACAGGTCTCCACAGTTTCCCATAAAATAGAAGTTAAAATAAAAGTAAAGAGATAAACAGTTACTCTAAAACTTTTTAACATTTCTGAACAACTCAAGGAAAGATAGAGAGATAAAGGCGATGAAACTTCTATCCTTTTGTCAGATGGTTTAACAATATATTACTTTCGGTTATATTTTATACTTATTAATTATTATTTACCATTATTTTACTTATTGGAATATTTAAACATTTTTGCTCTACACACCTAACGTATATAAAGTACTCTTAAATTTACTTCAGTAGATTATTATAGGATGTGATTATACTAACAACTTCTAAGATAGAAAATTTTAAATAGATGAAAATATACCTGTTATAATCATAGAATCTATTAAAATCGGAATACTGTAAAATTAAAGCTTATTATTTCTCTTTTTCTTTTCTGAAATTAAAAGGGGGATTATAATAATATTTTTTAAATATTTAACAGGTGAAATTAAATGTTTAAAGCAACTATCAGTAATGCAAAGGAGTTTAAAAAAATAGTTGAAGCAATGAGTAACGTAGTTGATGAAATCTCATTTGAAGTAGATGAAAAGGGTTTGAGGGCAAGTGCAGTGGATCCTTCTCACGTAGCATTGGTGAGTATAGATATTCCAAGGGAGGCCTTTGAGGAATACCTTGCAGATCCTCATGAAATAGGTGTAGATTTAGGAGTATTTAAAAAGATCATGAAAAGGGCGAAATCAGAGGAGAAGTTAATCTTAGAACTGGACGAAGAGAAGAATAGATTAAATATTATCTTAGAGAATAATGCAACAAGGAAGTTTTCACTCTCACTCTACGATGTCAGTTCCTCAAATGTTAAAGTTCCAGATCTAAACTATCCAAATGAGATAGTTATAAAAGCGGGAGCATTCAAAGAAGCCCTGAAAGATGCTGAGCTGGTTAACGATCATGTTACCCTACAGACAGATGGTGAAGGTAGATTTATAGTATTATCAAAGGGAGATGTGAATCAGTGTGAAACTATTTTCGATGAAAGTAGTGAGGCAGTATTGGATATGAGAATCACGGAGCCTGTAAAGAGCACTTTCAGTCTCTCATATTTAGAAGATATTACAAAGGCAGTTTCCTCAGACGATATACTTCACATACACTTAGGATCTGACATACCTGTAAAGATAGAGTTCAACATTGCAGATGGGAAGATCCTCTTCCTCCTGGCTCCGAGAATAGAATCCTAAACTTTTTTACCGGGAAATTATGTATAAAAATATTGTAGATGCATTTTTTAATGAGTTGAAAAATGACAAATTGACAAAATTACATGAAAATTTCTACGAAGATGTTAAAAAATATATTGAGAATAAAAAGTATAAAAGTGAAAGAGAGTACAGACGTATACTGTATTACATCAAAGAGTTGAAAAAGTTAAGATTATACAAAGCATTTTATGGAGATAGGGAGAATCTCTTAGAAGAGGAGAGGGAAATATTAAAAGTTATTGAGAGTATTGAAGGTATATCCAGCTTAAGGAGAGAAGTAGAAGAGGCCAAGATAGAGGTATCAGAAGATTCAAAATCTCAAGAGATACCAAAACATATAAATACCCAGAGGTACATTGACATTGTAAGAGTCTTAACCAAGTTTCCAGAATTTACAGATGGAAAGGTAGTGTACAACTTAGATGAGAACGATATCGTATCTTTAGATAGAAGAATATCTAAAATATTGGAGAAGTATAAGATAGTTAAAAGAATAAAAGGTGAATTTTATGAAAATGAAAAAAAAGATAAAAAGGTACTGCCCTTACTGTAAAAAACATACTGTACATACTGTAGAGCTGGCTAAGAAGAGGAAGGCAAGTGAATTAACCTGGGGTCAGAGGCAGTTCAGAAGAGTTACTTCAGGTTATGGAGGTTACCCAAGACCTCTTCCAAGTGGTTCAAAACCTGTTAAAAAGTTAGACTTGAGATACAAATGCTCAGAATGTGGAAGAATGCATACTAGACGTAGTGGTGGTTTTAGAGCGAGGGTGTTTGAATTGGTAGAGTAATTTTATAGATGGAGGTGAGATGTTGGATCTGATACCAAAACCAAGGAGTAGGTTTTTAAGGGTACAGTGTCCAGAGTGTGGTAACGAGCAGGTTATATTTGGATGTCCTGCAACTGTTGTAAAATGTATAGGGTGTGGGAGAGTAATTGCAGAGCCAAGGGCGTCTAAAGGACTGATAAAGGCTAAGATATTAGAGGTATTGGAGTAAATTTTTATTTTTATTTATTTTTATGTTTCGATTTTTATAGATTAGTTTTCATTAAAAATTTTAAATATATTATTTTAGGGATATTATGAAGATAACGAGGATGCACGGTGCTGGGGGAAAGTTAATGCAGGAACTTATTGAGAAGGTGATACTGGGCAATTTAGAGTTAACTTCTGTGGAAGGAGGAGTGGGGTTGAGAGAGTTAGACGACGGAGGAACTGTGCCCCTTGGAGACAGGGAGATAATTTTCACCATAGATGGACACACAGTTAAACCTATATTTTTTCCAGGAGGGGACATAGGTAAGTTGGCAGTCTGTGGTGCTGTTAACGATATAGCAGTTATGGGAGGAGAACCGGTAGCCCTTTCCCTTTCTCTGATAATACCTGAAGGTTTCCCCATTGATAAGTTAGATAGAATAATGAAGTCTATAAATGAGACATCTAAAGAGGCAGGAGTACCTATAATCACTGGAGATACCAAGGTATCCAACGTAGATGACATAGTAATAACTACTGCAGGTATAGGTATAACTGAAAGAGGGAAGGTTATAAGGGATAGTGGCATGAAGGAAAGGGATGTTATTATAGTCTCTGGCAACATTGGAGAGCATGGGATGACTATACTTTTGGCAAGGGAGAACTTCGATTTTAAGAGTAATCTAAAATCTGATGTTGCACCTCTCAATAAACTCATAAAAAAAGTGCTTGACAGTGGTGTAGAAGTACATGCCATGAAGGATCCAACGAGGGGGGGTCTCGCCAGTGCCCTAAACGAAATGGTGGAGAAGAGTGGCCTTGGAATAAATATATACGAAGAGAAGATACCTATAAGTGAAGAAGTACAATCCCTCTCCGAAGCCCTTGGTATAGATCCTTTAACGGTAGCTAATGAGGGAAAGGTTGTTATGGCAGTGAAGAAAGAGGACGGAGAAAAGGCATTGGAGGTACTACGCTCTCATCCTCTTGGAAGGAACGCCCAGATCATAGGTGAAGTTGTGTCAGATCACAAGATGGTGGTGATGGAAACCTTAGTTGGTAGAAGGATAATAGATACCCCAATGGGAGATCCTATACCTAGAGTATGTTGATTATTTTTATTTCTAACGGTATAATATAGTGTTAGGTACAGTTAAAAAATTAAAAAAGTAAGCAATATAAAACCTTTAGTTCTCATTAAAGTAACAATCAATGTTAAAAAGTAGAGAGGAAATATAACATTTTTTTATATCTTATTAATAATTTAATATTTTTAATATTTTATATAAAATTTTTAATGAGATCTGGATTATTACTTATTTGATTGATATATTACTACTTGGTAGGATGTATGGTTAATATAAAAATAAAATTCTACAAAAATAATAAAAACAATAAAATATCCCAAATAATATTATACACTTTAGATAGTATCTAAAGTGTAACAATTTTTAGCATGGTAGGAAGAAAAATAATTCTTACCGTAAGTTGTATAATAGCTTCATTCATATGTAAGACTTAAGTTAAATGGGTGTTGTACAAACCTGGAGATGTGGGATTTCTATATCCTAAAACTCCTTCACTGAAAAGGGGTAGAGAGAAGATTACTCGCTACGAACGTTTCAAACTTTATAAAAAGTAATGGATGATCAGATGTTTGGGTATTTAGGTTTGAGTAATAAGAATCTAATTTTTCGTAATAATCAACTTTTTATAATCTTATAAAAAAGTAAAATCATTAAATAGAGATAACGGTGAAAATTAAATGAAAGTAGATATGCATGTCCATACTATAAAGTCTAGTTGTTCCTTGAACCCCCCAAGATTGTTGAAAAAACTGTGCTCAAAGATGAAAATACTCCCCATGATATGTGATCACAACACACTTACAGAGACGGATTTTGGAATACCGGGAGAAGAGATACCTACAGACAGGGGGGAATTCATAGGTCTATTTTTAAATGAAGAGGTAAATGAGAAAGATATATTTGAGGCCATGGATAAGGTGAAAGAACAGGGGGGATTGATATACCTGCCTCATCCATTTGATGAAAAGAGGCGTAGATCTCTCTGTAAATACAACATCCTAAACGACAAGGACTTTAAAAGAAGGGTGGATATTGTAGAGGTTTTTAACAGTAGGTGCGAAGATAACAGGCCTAACGAAATGGCCTACAAGTACGCTAAAATGAACAATATGCTAATGGGTGTAGGGAGTGACTCTCACTTCCCGTGGGAGTTGGGCAATGCATATCTGATAGTTGAAGAATTCGATAGAGATAATCCCAAAGAGTTTTTAAAAGTACTTAAGAAAAACAACAGGGATGGTTTTAAATACTATGGAAAATTAGGAAATCCTATAAATATGTTATGTAGTAAACTCTCAAAGAGAATAAACAACTCAGGCTCCTTGAGACTCCCAAAGTTAAAATTTAACAAGAATATGATAAGATACCTATAGTACGGAGGATAACATGGATGTTAAAGTAGATAGTTTAAAGACGTGGAGAAGGACACACTACACAGATGAGATAAAAGGAGAGATGGATGGAGAAGAAGTAACAGTCATGGGATGGATAAATTCCATAAGAAAGTTAGGTAAGTTGGTGTTTGTAATACTGAGGGACAGAGAGGGGATGATACAGATAGTTATTCCAAAGCAGAAGGTCTCCGAGGAGGTATTTAAGATCGGGAAATCTCTTGGAAGGGAGGATGTTGTTGCTGTTAAGGGAAAGGTAGTAGCAAACGAGAAAGCTCCTGGAGGATGTGAAATAGTACCGATGGAGATCAAGGTACTGAGCAAGGCACACTCTCCTCTTCCACTGGATCCGTCAGAGAAAGTACCTGCAGACTTGGATACAAGACTTGACAACAGGTTTTTAGATCTTAGAAGGCCCAAGATAACTGCACTCTTTAAAGTAAAATCTGAGATGTTAAAATCTGTAAGGAACACTTTCTACGACGAAGGATTTATAGAGGTTAATACACCGAAACTTGTGGCAAGTGCTACAGAGGGAGGTACAGAACTTTTTCCACTATCTTACTTTGAGAAGGAGGCTTTCTTAAGTCAGAGTCCTCAGTTATACAAACAGATGCTAATGGCTGCAGGTTTTGACAGAGTATTTGAGATAGGCCCTATATTCAGGGCAGAAGAGCACAATACCAGGAGGCATCTAAATGAAGCGGTATCTATAGACTGTGAGATGTCCTTTGCAGATGACAGGGATGCCATGGAGATTCTCGAAAAGGTAGTGCATAATACTCTTCTTCATCTAAAAGATCACTGTAAGAAAGAACTGGAGATACTAGATGTAGATCTAAAGATACAGGATACTCCATTTCCAAGATTAACATACGACGAAGTCGTTGATATTGTAAATACAAAAGGAGTGGATATGGAGTGGGGGGAGGACCTTTCAAGGGCTGGGGAGAAGGCGTTAGGGGAATATATGGAAGGGTTCTACTTCATAATTAACTGGCCCAGAGACATTAGGCCGTTTTACACCTTACCAAAGGAGGAGGATCCAAAACTTTGTAAGGCTTTTGATCTGATGTATAGGGATCTGGAGATTGCCTCAGGTGCCCAGAGAAATCATATATATGACCTTTTAGTAGATAGCATTAAGAGAATGGGATTGAATCCCGAAAGTTTCGAGAGTTACCTTCAGGCTTTTAAATATGGAATGCCCCCTCATGCAGGTTGGGGACTAGGTGCAGAGAGATTTATGATGGTGTTAGGGAGACAGAAAAATATCAGGGAGTGTATTCTCTTCCCAAGAGATAGACATAGACTTACACCTTAAATATTGTTTTCCTAACTATAAAAAAGAATAAAAGGAGAAATAAAAGGAGAATAATTTCTATCAGTTTCTTCGATAAATGTAGACATTTCTATTTTTTATATCATTTTTTTATTTTATACAGTTTTTAATATGGTTAATAATAAATATTAAGAAAATAATCATAAATTGCTTATAATAAATAAAATCATAATAAATAAAATTAGGTGAAGATAATGGTATCTAAGGAAGATGTAATAAAAGCTTTAAAGAATGTTATAGATCCTCATATAGGAATAAGTATCGTAGATATGGGGTTGGTAAAGAACGTAGAGATAGATGAAGAAAATAACGTATCCTTTGAACTGATACCTACAAATCCTGCGTGTATGAGTGTAATGGGCATGGCGTTGGGAGCAAAGGAAGAGGTTAAGAAGATAGATGGGGTAAAAGATGTTAAAGTTGTAGTAAAGGGGCATATAATGGAGGATGATATCAACAAGATAATAAACAGCAGCGAGTAAATATCCTATTTTTCTCTTTTTAAGGTGGAAGGATGTTCAGTAGGCCTAAGGGGACGAGGGATTTTCTACCTGAAGAGATGAAGAAGAGGAGGATTGTAGAGGAGAAACTTAGGAGAGTTTTTGAGAGTTATAACTTTAAGGAGATACTTACACCTACCTTCGAGAGTTTTCAACTACTATCTAAAAAGACGGGGGAGGAGATAAGGAGACAACTCTTTGTATTTAAGGACCATGGAGGTAGGGAGATGGGCCTCAGGCCTGAGATTACTTCTTCCGTTGTCAGGCTCTATCTAAACGAACTTAAAAATCGCCCTAAACCTCTAAAACTCTACTACTTCACAAACTGTTTTAGATACGAGAATCCTCAGGCTGGGAGATACAGGGAGTTTTGGCAGATGGGATGTGAGTTAATAGGTAGTAAGTATTCTATAGCAGATGGGGAAGTTATAAATCTTGCCATGGATGGTTTAGATGCTGTAGGTTTGGAGTATGAGATCCATATAGGCCACTTAGGAGTGCTTAAAGGTATATTTAAGAAGTTTAACCTTTCAGAAGAGAAGGAGTTGGATATAAGGAGACTTATAGACAAGGAAGATTACGGGGGACTTAGAGATTATTTGGAGAGTATAGAGTCTTCCCAGGAGTTAAAAGAGACGATATTTACACTCCTGAAATTTAAGGGAGATAGGGAGATACTGGAAGAGGTAAAGGAGGTGTTGAAGGATTATCCTCTATCACTCCAGGCTCTAGAGAACTTAGAGGAAATATTAGAATTCGTAAAGAAAGAAGACATAATTATAAATTTCGGGATAGCACGGGGATTGGATTACTATACAGGTATGGTATTTGAGATATATGGGAAGAAAGAGGGAGCTAGACAGTTATGTGGAGGAGGTAGATACGATAACTTAATAGAACTCTTTGGAGGGGAACCTACACCTGCAGTTGGTTTTGCCTATGGATTTGACAGGATAATGTTGAATATCCCTGATTTTGAGGTAGAGGAAAATGTTATACTGATAGTACCTGTTAAAAAAGATAAGGACTTACTGAAGAAATCTTTAAAGATTGCAGATGAACTTAGGAGAAGGGGGAAGGTTGTAGAAGTGGATCTGATGAACAGGAGGTTGAACAAGGCTCTTAACTACGCTGACACCCTCGGAATTAAGAAGGTTGTAATTGTAGGAGAAAGGGAACTGGAGAAAGGGATGGTATTGGTAAAAGATATGGAAAGTGGAGATCAGATAGGTGTGAAGTTGGGAGAATTAGGAGAGTTTGTTTAAATATTTATTTCGGATATTTACAGCATTATTTGTTGATTCCATCTTATTAATTTAACCTCGGTTTTATACTGGTTGTATTGGAATCCTTTGTTATGGTTTGTTATTATTTAGGTAATTAGCAGGTGAATTTAAAAAATCTCTATAAGTTTTTTTGTTCTTTTTTGTTAATTATTATTAATTATCCTGCTAAAATTAATTAATATAAAAAAATAAATCTTTATTTTAAAATCCTTTTCTTTATTTTATCTTATTCTATAATTTAAGATTTTATAGTAGTATCTTTTTTTAACAAAACAAACACTCTATCATTTTCTCTGGCAATACCTCTGATCTTAACACCAACTCTCTTCCCTCTCTTAGCTACCTTTACAGGTTTATGGTCGATCTCCATAGATTCAACCTTTTCCTCTATACATCCTGTCTTATTTCCCATTATAATTATAGTGTCCCCAATCCTCAAATCTCCAGTTAATTTAATCTCTGCCACTCCTATCTTCTTGTAGAAATTCGTTACAACCCCCACTTCAACCTTCCTGTATGGAGAAGCGTTTCCCTCTATCTCATACTGGAAGTCATGTCTATCTATCCTATCTCTAAAGTAAAAACCTGTATCAAACTCCCTGTTGTAGGATTTAAGAAGTTCCTTTTTAAAGTAAGGTAACTTCTCGTAGTAGGTACCATCTAATACAGCATCTATAGCCTCCCTGTAAACTTTCACAGTTCTCATTACATAGTCGGCGTTTTTACTTCTTCCCTCTATTTTAAAACTATCTAACACCTCTATAAGTTCTGGAATATGTTCTATCATACAGAGATCCTTAGGAGATAGGAGATATTTCCCCTCACAGATCAACTCATGGATACCGTCGTGGTGCTCATTTATCAACTTCCACCTTCTTCTACATGGTTGGAGGCAATCCCCACAGTTTGCATTCCTGTTGAATAGGTAGGCACTTAGGAAGCACCTACCACTTATAGCTACACATAGCGCCCCATGGACAAAACCCTCCAACTCTAAATCTATACCTTCCTCTTTTAACTTCTTCCTTATCTCCCTTATCTGGTTTAAAGTCAACTCTCTGGATAGTATAACCCTTTTTGCAAACTTGGAGTAGAACTTTGCAGTTATGGAGTTTGTGATATTTGTCTGAACACTTGCATGTACCTTTAAACCGTAATCCCTTGCAAGCATCATAGCCCCTACATCACTAACTATAACTGCATCTACCTCAGATTCAACTGCAAAGTCTAAAATTTCTTCTAACTTCTTCAGATCTCTCTCGTATATTACGGTATTTAAACAGAGGTAGATCTTTCTGTTGTTATCGTGGGCTATCTTCACACCCTCCTTCAACTCCTCCCTTGTAAAGTTTTTGGCAGTTATCCTCATGTTGAACTCCTTCAATCCACAGTATATCCCATCTGCCCCGTAATCAACTGCAGTCTTAAGACATGTTAGATCCCTTGCAGGAGCCAGTAGTTCCACCACCTTTATCACCTCCTATCCTCTTCAGTTCTCTACTTAACTCTAAGTAATACTTACTCAATTCTTCTCTGAAATACTCTAGATCAAGGTACTTCGCTTCGTGGTCCTCGAGATAGATAGCCCTATCTGCCAGTGCAGTTAGTAGATCTAAACTACTGGTAGTGATGATGAAGGCAGAGGTTAATTTTTCCCTCTCCTTCATCATAATTTCTGAGAGAGATTTCACTCCTTCAAACCACTTAGACAGCAAACCACTTACAAGAAGATTCACTGCAGAGTTATCTTCGTCTATAAGGATAACATCTACGCCATTAGTCATAGCCCGCTGGATCCTGTAGGCCATAGTCATAGATGTTGAGGCTCTCCCTACGACCTTCTTAGGAGTTCCTTTCAATCCCTTCGGTAGTTTCTCGAAGAATAGGCTGATATCACAACCTTGCATATCCATAGAGCCTCCCGTAATCTTGGCAAGATCTCTGGTTGTGATTATATACTCCCTCCCATCACCTAGGAGGTGATCGTCTTGACCACTCTCTATACCTTCAAGTAGTGTAGTCTTCCCCTGGGCATTTCTCCCAGTAATAATGAATATTTCCCTCTTCTTAATACCTAGTCCTGTAATTACTCTTCCATCATACAACTCCACTTCTACAGGGTTTAACTCTCTAGGAGTTATAAAAGGTACATTTACCCCTTCCTTAGGTCCTGCTATTCGAAAGTGTCTTCTTACAGGTGTATAACTCCTGGCAGGCTTAGAGTTGTCCCCTATGAAGGCTACAAGGTCTAGAGTATCTAACCTATTCCTTAGATCCTTCTGATTAACTATATTGATATTCTCCTTCTTTAGTAGGGAATAAGATATTCTATCTATGTAGTCCTCCAATTCCTGGGAGAGTTCATCTATTTTTCTACCAATACTCCTTGGATCCCTCTCAGAGAATATCATCCTTAAAAGTAGATGTATCCTGTTTCCCTCTATGTAATTGTATCTATCTGCCCTCCAGAGGTTACTCCCTATATTCATATCACAATTTACTACGGTGAGAGGCTCGTAGAGTTCTCTGTACCTCCTTCCAAGATTTCCTGAAAGTGGAGAAAACTTTCCTTTTTTCATCTCCTCCTTAATACATTCGATAATCCTGGCGGTACTTCCTTCTAATCCCTTAGAATTTAGATCGATAAGATCTTCCCTTCTGAAAACAAAGGGCAGGACTACCTTTACCTTTCCATCTCCCTGATCACTGACGTAAAAGAGTTTATTTTTGTTTGAAGATGTTAAGGCAGATTTGTTTAAATTTGGGTTTTTGATATTCTTTACTATCTCTTTTATAAATTCCCAGGTATTCATCTATATCACTATATACTTTTACTTTTCCCCGCATACTAATACTATGTTATATATACAGTCTCCACTAAATCTGGAGAAAATGATTATTATAATAAACCATAATCTTAAACAAAAACAAAATGTCTTAAAAACCTTGAGAGTGAATATTAAATCTATATTTATATTGATTGCACTTATTAGCAGATTCTCTGTTATATTGTAAGTCTTCAAAAATGTATACTCCCAACTACTATCATTAATTACAGTTTATATCACAATGAACATTATCGTCTTATTTCAAACACTTAGAACATTAGAGTGATAAAAGAGTAATAAGTTTTTATTCTCTTTGTTTATTTAGGTGTTTTAAAAATTTTTATTTTTTGTTTTTTAATTATTCTTTTTATAATTATATAATTAATATTTTTTATTGAGATCTTCGATGATTTATTGTTTAGTATAAATAATTTGTCCAAGACTATATATATTATTAGATTATATCTTCTGAAGAAGCCAAGAATAGTAACAATAAATATAAATGATAAGAAGTAATAATATTATATATGAGAGTATATATTGTAGGTATAGGACCAGGAAGTAAGGAGTACCTCACATTAAAGGCTGTTGAAACTGTAAAGAACGCTGATATCGTTGTAGGTAGTAAAAGAGCCTTAGAACTCTTCGACATTGAGGAAGATAAGTGGTATATCTTATCTAAAAATATTGTAGAGGATTTAAAAAAAGTAATAGAATATGCTAAAAAAGAGAAGAAAAGTGTTGTAATACTATCAACAGGAGATCCTTGTTTTAGCGGATTGTTAAAAACTCTGTTAAAGTACAACATAGTAAATAGAGAAGATATAGAAGTTATTCCTGGTATCTCTTCTATCCAAGTTGCAGCCTCCAAACTTAAAATCTCCTGGGAGGACTACCACATACTCACTCTCCATGGTAAAGAGGAGAATAGGAAAGTATTGCTGGATCTTATTAAAGATAATAAAAAGGTGATCTTTTTACCAAATAAAAATCTGAAGGAGGATATAGAGTATCTGATAGAGAACGGTGTAGATGAAAATAAAGAAATAGTAATATGTGAAAATTTAACGTATCCAAAGGAGAGGATAATAGAGTGTAAATTAAAAGAAGTCTTACATTTAAATCTATCCTATCTTGTTGTATGTGTAGTGAAGTAACAGGAAGAAGGGGTAGTTATGCTTAAACTCTCTAATATCAAATATCTTCTACCTGTTCTCATAATCTTAACTTCTGTACAAGGTATAAATTTAGTATGTGCTGAAGAGTCCTTTAGTAAGATTGTAGAAGACAGTCCGTACCCAGAGTTTATATATATAGATAAGGAAATACTACCTAAGATCCTCAAAAACTATGGTGTTGATATACCTTCCTTTCTCCTTTTCTTTGTAGATGGAGTATATATTAACCTAGAAAATCCTGAAGAAAAAGCTGTTAAGACACCAATATGGTTCTTAGTAAAGATAGCCAAATCTCTAAATCTACTGGATGAGAATATAAATGCAGAAGGAGGGTTTATATTTATGGACTCTAAATATGTGGGAAAACCTGAGTATTATATGAAATATGGAAATCCCGCCTGGAGATATAATTATATACTCCAAAGACTACGTTGAGATTATCAAATTTGAGAAAGAAGATACTACCCATGTCAGTATAGTAGTTAAAAAAGAGAGTTTGACAGACACCATGAGAAATGAATATATAATAGGAAAAATGATAGAAAATATAGATAATATAAATGGTATTAAAGTTAGAGAATCCAACGTCCGAGTTGAAGGAGAGTTAATATTCATCGATATGATAATGGATGCAAATATCTCGGATATAGACAAACTTACAAATATAACAATAACAAATATAAATAATAAAATAAAGGGATATGATGGATATACTTCAGTTCTTACCTGATTTAGGTGTTGGATTTATAAGTGGAGTGGTTGTAGGGTGGGGAATAAAGGTAGCTTTAAAGATAGTTGCTGCTCTAATAGCCCTCTACTTCTTAAGTTTGCTCTATTTGGCAAAACTAGGTGTGATTACTATAAATAAAGATGCACTCTTAGGGTTGTTGGGAAGTGTAGAGAACTCTCTTGTATCCTTTGGAGGTCAGATAGTGGGACTGATTCATTCCCTTTCTCTGGGTACAGGATTTGTGGCAGGATTTATAGTAGGATTTAAGAAAGGATAAATAGCGTGTATTTCCCTTTGCACTTCTTTTTGATTGTAATTGCTACTTCTTTTTAAATACACAATATACAAGCAGTGGGAATACCAAGGTAGCGTCTGCCCAGATCTCCACGTACTCTGCTCCCTTTTGGATCTTCCCCCAGGATATCCCTTCCTCTGGTGGAGCACCACTTAGAGAGCCATCCCAGGGAACCCCAGTAGTTATATATATGGCATAATCAGTACCTTCTCTAAAGAGGTTTGCATTTATTACACTGTGCTTAGGAAGGGAGCCCCCCAATACGATACAGCATGTCTTCTTGGAGTATACTGCTATGTTGTTCAACTCTACAACATCTTCAGCTATATCTATCTTTAACTTTGACTTTTTCTCCACCTTGTAGAAGTAGAGCATATCTCCAATAGAGCCATCAGTTATTGCAGGACAAAATACAGGTATATTATTTTTATATGCCCAGTAAAGTATAGATCGCTCCTTTACATCTTTACTAAATTTTTTATCTATTAATTCCCCTAACTTATAACAGAACTCCCTTGTAGATACTATCTTCTTCTCCTTCTCCTGTAGTTCCTCCAAATATTCAAAGAAATTCTTCATATATTTCTCAAATTCAATATATCTGTCATTTGGAACTAGTATATTTCCTATTCTGTTTATACCTTCCTCTCTTAACTTGGCTCCATTGAGATGCCAGTCTCCAATAATAAAAGGTTTTATACACTTTATAAAATCTTCTTCAACACCTCCAGCAGTAGTTACCAACACATCTACTTTCTTATGTTTCACAAGATAGGCTATGATCTCCCTTAATCCAGAAGATACTATGTTGGAAGTATAAGCCATAAATACTGTGATCTCATTTCTATCCTTCTCCCTCGCCATCTCTACCTTTTTCCATATCTCAATAGCCTTTCCAAGCTGTGTCCCTTGAAATCCTATCCTCTTGTAATAATTCATCAGGATATCTGATAGATCTATATCCCTATCTAACCACGGGCCTTCTACACTTAAGCCTTGGATATCTCTGCTCTCCTTTAACACAATATCTTTTGTCCTTTTCTCCATCTTCTCACAGCTCTACAGCCTTAGTCTTTTTGATGTGAAGAAGGATTTAAATGGACTCTTTATCTTCTTTTTCACTTTTTCCCAATATCTGACTCTTAAACTCTTTTGCTATCTTTATAGCTCTCATAGTAGCCAGGTCTTTCTCAATGTAAGACTCTGCTAATTCTCTGGCTAAGAAACTTAGTTCTTTTCCAAAAGATGTCTTCTTCTTTATTATAGGTTCTCCTCTAATCCAATGTTCTTCTACATCTTCATCGTAGGGTAATATTGCAATAATATTGTCTATCACATCCTCATAATTTACAATGCCTCTATCCTTGTTTATAATAGTACCTATCACATCAATACCTAAGGTATCTAACAACTCCAAGGTTTTTAATGTCCCTCCTATTCCAGGTATACTATCTTCGCCAACTACTATCATTTTACAGGCGAGTTCCTCATTAGAGAAGAGTATATTTCCTTCGGTGATGTTCGGTGGTAGATCGAGTATAACTACTTCGTAATCTTCATCGATATAATTTATCAGATCTATAAATTTTCTTATATCAAAATCTGTGTTGAATGCGTTAGGAGTAGAGTCACTAACTATAATAGAGAGGTTCTCATATTCGTGTATAATTTCATCTATTGTATACATTCCATTTAAGTAGGTATTTATTGTCTCTGGAACGGATTCCATATTAAAAAATAGAGCACTGTTGCCACCGTATATATCACAGTCTATATATATCGTTTTTATAATATCGCTGATATAATATGCAATATTTATTGCAAGGGTTGTTTTTCCAGTGCCTCCCTGAATGTTGTAAAATCCTATCTTCATAATATCTCCTGAAAAAATTGTTATTAATTAATAGATAAAGATATTTAATTTAAATATAGTTATGATATATATTATTATTATAAATTATTATAACTATAATAAGAGTTATATTAATTATTAATTTTTTAACCTTGATATTAAAAGGTGTCCTTTATGGATCTAACTGTAATTCAAAAGGAGATTCTTCAAGAGTTGATAAATATCTACGAGGAAAAAAATAGGCCTGTTAAGGGAACTGAGATAGCAAAGAGATTGAATAGAAACCCTGGAACTATAAGAAATCAGATGCAAGCCTTGAAGGCACTGAACTTGGTAGATGGTGTACCTGGCCCTAGAGGTGGGTATATTCCAACGAGTTACACCTACAAGGTATTAGGTTTAACCTACGAAGATATCATAGAGGTACCTATATACAAAGGAGATAAAAAGGTTGAGGGTGTGTGTGTTGAAAAGATAATCTTCGATACTGTTGCCCATGAGAAGGCCTGCTCTTCCATGATACAGATAAGAGGAGATACAAGGTTGTTCAAGGAAGGGGATATAATAAGAGTAGGTCCTACATATCACAACAAGATCGTAGTATTTGGTAAAGTTATTGGAAGAGATGATATAAACCATATACTCCTAATAAATGTTATGGGGGTTGCAAGCGTTCCAAACATAAAAGTGGAAACTGTGGCCATAAAGGAAAAACTTATATGGATAGAACCTACTACGAAGATAAAGGATACTGCCAGAATCCTCTATGAAAATAGTATAAGTGGAGTACCTGTTATATCTAACGGTAAGTTAGTTGGGGTATTTACCTATCATGACTTAGCCCATGCAATCTCCAAGAATATGGAAAATCAACCTGTAGAGAAGGTAATGACAAGAGATCCTATCACCATCACACCAGACAAGAAAATATACGACGCTCTTATACTCATGGAAGAGAAGGATATAGGTAGGCTGATAGTAGTAGATAAGGATGGAAGAGTAGTAGGTATTATTACAAAGACTGATGTTTTAAAACTTATTGGAGGAGCACTTTTTAACAAGATACTGAAAAATATAAAGGGAGATTAATCCTTAAATATACTCTCCGCTATCAATAAAGCACAGAGATCTCCACAGACACTACAAGCTTTCTCATTAGAAGAAGGCAATTCTTCTCTCATCTTCTTAGGTTTCTCCTTATCAAAGGCTAGTTGAAACTGTTTCTCCCATAGGTGATGTTTCCTAGCGAGGGCCATCTCTTTCTCCATCTCCCAAGCTATCTTATTACCTCTTGCAATATCTGCAGCCTGGGCTGCTATCTTTGTAGCAATAAGTCCCTCCTTTACATCCTCCTCCTTCATCAGTCTAACATGTTCTGCAGGGGTAACATAACATAGGAAGTTTGCACCTGCATATCCAGCAATGGCTCCCCCTATAGCTGCAGTGATATGATCGTAACCTGGTGCCATATCTGTTACAACAGGACCTAGTACATAGAAGGGAGCATTTTTACAGATGGATTTCTGTAGCCTTACGTTACTCTCTATGTTGTTGAGAGGAATATGACCAGGACCTTCTACCATGGCCTGCACCCCAGCCTCCCTACACCTCTCTACAAGTTCACCCAGTACAATAAGTTCATGTATCTGAGCCCTATCTGTACCATCACATAGACATCCAGGCCTCATCCCATCTCCTAAACTTATAGTTACATCATACTCCTTCAGTATCTCTAACAGGTAGTTAAAGTTCTCGTAGAGAGGATTTTCCTTACCATGATGGATGATATATGCAGCCAAAAATGCCCCTCCTCTACTTACTATCCCCATTATTCTATTACTCTTCTTCAAAGTTTCCACAGTTTCCTTAGTGATACCGCAGTGAAGAGTCATAAAATCTACCCCTTCCTTAGCCTGCCTCTCTATGACCTTAAATATTAAATCTTCATCCATATCTACTACGCTTCCATACTTCTTCTTGGACTCAACTCCTACCTCGTATATAGGTACAGTCCCTATAGGTAATTTAGTGTGCTTCATAATAGTTTTTCTTATCTCAGGTAAGTTTCCTCCAGTACTTAAGTCCATTATAGCGTCTGCACCGTATTTGTTGGCAATTTCAGTTTTTCTTATTTCCATTTCTATATCTACACAGTCTGGAGAGGTCCCAATATTTACATTTACCTTTGTTCTTAAACCTTCTCCAATACCAACAGGTGTTGTATCTCTATGAACATTTTTTGGGATAACAACGTATCCCCTGGCAATAAGTTTTCTCAACCTCTCAGGATCTATTCTCTCCTTTTTAGCAACTTCCTTCATCTCTTCTGTTATTATCTTATTTTTGGCATCTATCATCTGAGTCATAGGATTCACCAGAATAAAAAAAATTATTATAATAATAATATTATATTAGAGTTTATAATCTACTAAGGTTTGGTATTTATAACTTTTATACTTACCATTTATTAACCATTTATTAATAATTTAATATATCAAAATTTTTAATTATAATTTTATAATCAAATATTAAAATGGTGAGTAGATGGGAGTGCAGTTTGGTGATTTTATCCCAAAGAAGGAGATAACCTTAAAGGATCTCAAGGGTAAAACCTTGGCTATAGATTCGATGAATATTCTATATCAGTTTCTCTCCAGTATAAGATTGAAGGATGGTAGTCCCTTGAGGAATTCAAAGGGAGAGATCACATCTACCTACAACGGTCTCTTCTATAAGAATATATACATGTTGGAAGAAGGTATTACTCCTGTATGGATTTTCGATGGAAAACCACCTAAGTTGAAGTACATGACATGGAAGGAGAGAAAGAAGATGAAGGAAAAGGCAGAAGAGGAATATAAAAAGGCGAAGGAGGAAGGAAAATTGGAAGAGATGTACAAGTATGCAAAGAGAGTTAACTATCTAGATCCAAAGATAATAAATAACTCAAAGAAACTGTTAAAACTTATGGGAATACCATACGTGGAGGCACCTTCAGAGGGAGAGGCCCAGTGTTCCTACATGGTGAAGAAGGGAGATGCCTATGGAGTAGTTAGTCAGGATTACGATGCACTTCTCTATGGAGCTAGTAGAGTCGTTAGAAACATAACTACAAATAAGCCTTTGGAGTTGATAGAGTTGGATACTGTATTAAATCATCTGGGTATAACCTTGGAGGATCTCATAGATATGGCGATACTCATAGGTACAGATTACAACATAGGAGGGGTAAAGGGTATAGGTCCAAAGAAGGCGTTAGAGATTGTAAAGAATAAGAAGATGAAACTCTATTCAAAGTACATTCCAAACTATGAGGAGATAAAGGAGATATTCAGAAATCCAAAGATAACTGACAACTACGAGATAAAGTTAGAGTATCCAGATATAGAGGGCTTAAAGAAGTTTCTTATAGATGAGATGGACTTTTCAGAGAAACGTGTGCTCCCACATATTAAAAAGTTGGAGAAAATACATGAGAGAAAGTACCAATCTACATTAGAGGCATGGTTCTAATTTTATAAAAAAACGCTGAAGTGAGAAAATGATCAAGATATATAGGTTTACAGGACTCTCGGCACTTTTAATTATTTTACTGATACTTCTACTTCTATTCTTCCTTATTTTACTAATATCTCCATTTATTATATTACTCACATTTCTTATAATTCTCTATCTTGTGTATAGGAAATTTAAAAAATCTATATCTAAACTCCTGAAAAACTTAAGAAAGAAAAAGATAAAGATATCAGGTAAATCTACCAAGGGAGAGGTAGAGATACATTTTGCAAAGAACATACCCCTAGAATCTGGAAATGACCTTAAAAATATGAGCACTTTGGAAATAGACCCAGAGCTGGATGATTTTGTAAAGTATCTAATAAGTAAAGGTTTTAAATACGACAGTGAAAGTGGAACACTGTATTGTGAAAATAAATCAGTTTATCCCCTCTATAAGGAAACATACCCTGTCAATAATATAATTAGACTCTATAACTCCAAACCTGATAGAGATATTATAGTTTTGGGACTTAAGGGAACGCCTAACAATCCTAAGTTTATTTACATTATACCTGTAGAAGAAGCTAAGGAGAGGATGTCCATAGAAGAACTTAAAAGGTATCTAAAAAAGTTTTAAACAGGGTAATGTTATGGATGTATATGAGGTACTGTTTCAGAAATGTTTGGAACATATGGTTATAGTGGATGGTAAAAAAATTCCTCTCTGGGCTATATCCAAAGAAGATATCGAAGAAGAAAAAGTATGTTTTGACTTAGAGTGGGAGAGTCTTCAAGATCTGGTAATATTTCTCTATGAGCTTAAAATAGAACAGAGGAACTCCAAGGAACTTATAAAGTTTCCTATAGAGAAGATACTGATAGGTATTGCATTTTTGAAATCTAAGAAATCTGGATATTCAAACACAGATGACACGAGTAATATTTGTATAAACTATCTAAGTGATATTATAACTGCAAGGATAAACTGTATATCTAAATACTACTATCTCATAAAAAAACCACTAAATACAAATATCTTTGACGAAGTTATTCTTAAATTTCCTCAAAAAAAAGATATTAGGACTAACAACATAGAAGATATAAAAGAGATTGTTTTTAAACTTAAAAATTTACAGTTTGATATATAGAACCTTTTTCCTACTCCGTCCAGTGGACATAATCTACTTACTATGGAGGTTGAGGTTTTTTGTAAGTTTTCTATCTCTTTTAAAATATATTTTTGGGATAACTATGATCTTAGGACCTAAGCTATCTAAGAAGTTCGTAGAGATAATGGATGATACACAGGTACAACAGTGTGGTATAGATCTGAGAGTTGGGAGTATATATAGGATAGAAGGAGAAGGAGTCCTAGACTACAGCAATGAAAAGAGAAAACTTCCAAGTTATAGAAAGATATTCTCTTCAGAGAATGACATTAAGATCTCCCTTGACAGAGGAATATATCTTATAAAGGTGGCAGATAAAATTAAGATACCTGAAGATATGGCTGCCTTGGTATATCCAAGGAGTAGTTTATTAAGAATGGGATGTACTCTATACACTGCAGTACATGATCCAGGATACGAAGGATATCCTGAGTATCTTTTAAATGTGATGAACCCCATCACAATATATAGGTATGCGAGGGTTGCCCAGATCCTCTTTATCAGAAGTAGTGGTGTAGTTGGTACCTACTCCGGTATTTATCAGAAAAGATAATTACTTTAGTTTCTTTTAACTATAATAAAAAATAATATTAACATTATAAATAATTTAAAAAAATAAAATTTATAAAACTTATAAGAAGAGAAATCTCACTTTTTTAGTATATAGTATAGTCTAAGAAACAAAGGCTTATTTTACCCAGTGTGTTTATTCTTTATTTAGATATTAAACTTTAAGATTTATTTTTTATTTTTTATGATCCTTGAGTATATTAAACTCTGTTAAGAATATAACAGGTGAAAAGTAAAGTATAACTTTTATCTTTCTGGACTACGGTAAGTACTGGAGAAGTAAGTAGGATTTCTGTTAGATATTTTCTCAATATTGTTATTCTCAACACCAAATATTACAGTTTTAAAAAATTTACTCTTTATATCTTTCCTTTCCTCCTATGTTTCTAATCACTTCTAAGAAATGCTTTTTTAACTTAGGTAGTTCTTCTCTGTTATAGCTATAAATTCTAAAGGTAATACTTTTAAACCCTTTCTCTACCTTCTCCTTCTGATAGACATCTAAGATCTCAACGTCGAACATTCCCTTTAAGAGTTTCAGTATGATCTTTTCATCTACGCTCTCTCTGAAGAGCACGGATATATCGTAGAAGTACCTATTTAAGTTTTTCTTTTTCCATTCTTCCAATTCTTCCTCTCCCATAAGAGATACGTTGGCTATGTTTATCCTTACCTCCTTACCATTTTTACTTAAAACTATAGTATCATCCACAATATCCTTCAAAATTCCATAATGAATATTTCCTGTGTAGATGTGCTTCAATGCCACCTCCTTACCTATGGACTCCTCCAACTTCTCCATCTCCTCGATAATCGCCCCAACAGCCTTGTTTGAATATCTCAATCCCCTTACAGCCTCACTTCCAAAGTGTTTAGCAGCCTCCTTCATTATATTAACAAAGGATTCTCTGTCCTTTCTGGCAACTACGTCTTTTATCTTTATACATTCCTTTATAAAGGTTTCATGGATATGTCCTATCTGGGGGTTGTACATCTGGATATCTGCATATAGGTAGGGATTCTGCCCTATAATTCTCCCTATAATGTTTATCATTAGTTCGTATATAGGTGAAGCATATTTCCTAGACTCCTTTATATCTACATTCAACTCCTTTAACGTTGTCCCAAGGGATATATAGGCGTAATGAGTTAAGCCCTGGATAACCCCCATCACCTTATCGTGCTCTCTTGGAGACATTATCACCACTCTTGCCCCTTCCCTCTCCAGGAAGTCCATTAATTTTTTAAACCAGGGATTTGACATGTGTTCTTTAGAAGGTGTGAGTATTACAACCTGTCTTTTCAGAGATGGAGTGGAAGGTCCGAACATGGGATGAGTAGGTATAACACATACTCCTTCCCTGGCATACTCCTCCATGGTTTTAGCAGGTATCTCCTTTATAGATGTGATGTCCATGAAGAGAGAACCTTCTCTGACATGGGGTGCTACTTCTCTTATTACACTCTCTGTGACATTTATAGGTACAGCTACTATTACAATATCTCCCTTTTTTGCAGCCTCTATATTGTCTCTTGTAAATGTCACTCCTAACTCTTTTTCTACATTTCTTCCCTTATCTACATCCCTTCCAGTGACAACTACATCAAAATCTCTACTCTTCAAGAATCTTGCAAACCACTTTCCCAACCCATCAGTTCCACCGATTATCGAGACTATCATAGTTACTCCTTTAGTTTTTTATTGATAAAATTATTATAATAGTTTTATAAAAATTATTAATAATTTTAATAAGAAGTGATCATTGTTTATCTTGGTGGAGAATATGATATTAAAGAGTATTACTTTGGAGAATTTCAGGAGTCATAGATATACCCAGTTATCTTTTAACAAAGGTATTACAACGATAATAGGTCCTAATGGTAGTGGAAAATCCTCTATATTCGAGGCTATGAGTTTTGCACTCTATGGAATCTCAGATTATACGATAGAGGAGTTGATAAGGAAGGGAACAGGAAGGTTCAAAGTGGAACTTACATTTGAGTTAGGTGGTAATATCTACAGGGTGGTTAGGAGCAGGGGCAGGAGATCTTCTGGAGATAGTGTAAATAAGTTATATATAAATGGAAGACTCTATGCAGAGGGCAGTAAGGAGGTTAATAAGAGGATAAAGGAGATCTTAGGCATAAATCACGATGTATTTCTAAATGCTATCTATATAAAACAGGGTGAGATAGACAATCTTATAAATATCAGACCTGCTGAGAGAAAGAAGATCATTGGAGAGATCTTGGGTGTAGGTAGGTATGAGAAAGTTTGGAGGGAGATGGGAGATGTTATAAGTAGATTTAAAAATAAGTTAGAGAATATAAAAGGACAACTTTCGAGAAAGGAAGTGATGGAAGAGGAGATTAAGGAAGTGAAAAAAGAGATAGAAAATATGGAGAGAGAATTGAATAGGTTAAAGGAAGATTGTAAGGAGATAGAAGGTGAGTATCAGAATAAGAAAAATATTTTAGAAGAATACAATGAAAAGGAAAGGAAATACAACGAGTTGACGAGTAAGATTGATAATATTGATAACCGTATTAAAAGATTTGAAAATGAAAAGGAGAATTTAGAGAGAGATCTTGAGAGTATCAGGGATCGGATGGATATACTTAAAGATACGGAGATGAACTACAAGAGATACTGTAAGATCGAGGAGGAGTTGAAGAATGAGGTACTCGCTGAGATGGATAGATACGAGGAATACTATCAGCGCTACAAAGGACTTGATGAGGTTAGGAATAAGTTGGAGAAGAATATAGAAGATATCAATAGGAAGATGAAGGAAGAAGGAGTTGGGGATATTCAGTTAGAAGATGTAGAGAAGAAGATAGATGTTATAAAGAGAAGATTGAAAGAGTTAGAAGAGATATGGGAAAAACTCTCTGAGTTGGAGAATTTGAATAGTAGGTTAGAAGAGATAAATGGATATATAGAGGAGCTGAATAGGTGTAAAGAGGGGTATTTGGAATACAAGAAAATAGATAAAAAATTGGGAGAGTTGGAGACTAAAATTTTGGAACTTGAGAAGTTAAAGGTGGAAAAGAAAAATATAAAAAGTGCAATAAAGAAGTTGAAAGATGAGATATCGAAGTTAAAGGAAGAGTTAAAGCCTTTAAAGGAGATTGAAGAGAAAATAAAAAAGGAGGATGAATTGGAAAATAAGTTAAAGGAGTACAAGGAAAAATTCCAGGAATTAAATAGTGAGATAACAGAAAGAAAAACTAAGATAAAGGAGTTAGAGGAGATTATAGAGAAACTCAGTAAGGCCGGTAACAAGTGTCCCCTCTGTCAGTCCGATATTGACGATTCCAAGAAGGAGAGTCTCCTAAGTAAATATAGAGAAGATCTTGAAAAAATGGAAAACGAGTTAGAGAAACTTTACGAAGAACAGGAGATGTGTAGAAAAGAGATATTCAGGTTAGAGGGATTATTGAAAGAGATAAGTAGTTTGAAAAATGAATACGGGAGATTGAAGGAGAAGGAGAGAAACCTCCAGAACAAATTGCAGGAGTTGGATAAATACAGTAAAGAACTTCAGCATGTAAATAATGAGATAAAGAAGTATATAGATGCGGAAAAGGAGAAGGAAGAGTTGAAGAAGAAGAAAGAGAGTTTGGAGGAAATGTATAGAAGATATCAAACCTCTGAGGATTATCTAAAGGGAGTAAATAGGGAGGAACTACTAAAGAGGAAGAAAGAACTTTCAGAGGTTGTAAGGGATTATAACAAGGAGAGGATAAATGAAGAGAGAGAATACCTTAGTGGTGAGTTAGATAGATGGACTGACATTAAGATGTGGATAGTAGATAAGAGGGAGAAAGAGAAGGAGTTAAATAATGTTCTTAATGAGATGAAAAATATCAAAAAATACTTTGATCACTATATGAATTTAAAGGAAAAGAAGGACTCCTTAGAGAAAGATAGAGAAAAGTACAGGAGAGATTACGAGAGATATGAAAAAGCCCGAGCAGTGTTGGAGGACTACTCAAAAAAATATAACGTAGATATTTTCAACTTGATAGACACGCTGGAAAAAAGTATTAGGGTAGTAGAGGAGACATTGAAAACCTGTATGAGTAAGAGGGAAGAGTATAGAAGGGAGATAGAATCCCTAAAATACGATAGTGAGGATCACAATAGGATAAAGAAAGAGGTTGATGAGATTCTTAATAATCTGACCTCTATGGAGAGAGAGATAGGAGAATATAACGGCCGCTTAAAGTCTCGCAGGAGAGATTTGAAGAACCGCCTTGAAGAACTAGATAAATTAAAGGAGTTAGAAAAAGAAAAAGAGAAATTAGAAAGATTTATAAAATATTTAGAAAATATTAGAGAAAAAGTATTTTCCAAGGATGGGTTTCAACAATACCTTAGAAAGAGATATACTCCTCTTATCCAGAGATACACAAACGAGATATTCAGTGAATTTGAGTTGCCTTACCACTACATCCAGATAAAGGAGGATTACGATATTCTAGTAGATGAATTCCCTGTAAAGAATCTAAGTGGGGGAGAACAGATAGCAGTCTCATTGGCACTACGTTTAGGTATAGCAAAGGCTCTATGTAGCAGTTTGCAGTTTATCATATTGGACGAACCTACTGCCTTCTTAGATGAGGATAGACGTAAAAAACTGTTAGATATATTTAAAAGTATAAAAACTATCTCCCAGATATTCATAATATCCCATCATCAGGAGTTAGAGCAGATAGCAGACAGCACAATCCATGTCACTAAGAGAGGAGGTATCTCCTACGTATCCCAGGGGATAACGTGATCCTGGTGGTGCCTGATACCAACTTTTTAATATACAGTGTTAAACATGGAATAAACATAGACTACGAGTTAGACAGGTTATTTAATATATATAAGGTTATAATACTGAAGTGTGTAAGGGAGGAGTTGGAAAAACTTAGGGAGAGGTTAAAGGGCAAGGATAGATACTCTGTATTACTTCTTCTATCTCTTATCAGAACGTATGAAGAAGAACGTGAAAATATCCCTGGGAAATATACCGACGAGATAATACTGAACTACGCCTTAAAATGTAGGGAGGAGGAAAAAAAGGTTGTGGTATGTACAAATGATAAAGAATTGAAGGGAAAACTCCTTGATATAGGCATTCCTGTAGTAGTTGTTAAACAGAAGAAGTACTTTGAACTACAAGGGTATATATAAGGTGATAGAATGGAGGTATTAGAATATCTCAAAGAGTTGTCTCTCGCAGATGGTATCTCTGGTAGGGAAGACAGTATAAGGAGTATAATGGAGAGAGAACTTAAAAAGTACTGTGAAGAAGTATTCACAGACAGATTAGGTAACCTAATAGGTAGGATGGGAGATAAGGGGCTTAAACTTATGTTAGCTGCCCATATGGATGAGATTGGTTTAATGGTGAAGTACATAGATGAGAAAGGATTCCTGAAATTTATAAAAGTTGGAGGTATTAACGATCAGATGCTTCTAAATCAGAAAGTTGTAGTACATACAAGGAATGGTAAAAGAATTATTGGAGTCTTAGGTTCAAAGCCACCCCACAAGATGAAAGAGGAAGAGAGAAACAAGATGATAAAATACGAGGACATGTTTATAGATATTGGGGCAAAGGATAGAGAGGATGCGAAGAAAATGGGAGTGGATATTGGAGATTGGATAACCTTCAAATCGGAGTTTGACATCCTTGGAAACAACAGGGTAACATGTAAAGCCTTTGATAACAGGATAGGTTGTGCCATCCTATTAGAGGTTGCTAAAAGGTTAAAAGAAGAGGATATAAAATGCCAGGTGTATTTCGTAGGTACAGTTCAAGAGGAAGTAGGATTAAAGGGTGCTAAAACTTCTGCCTTCAGAATAAACCCAGACGTAGCAATTGCTCTGGATGTAACTATCTGTGGAGATCATCCAGGGATCAACATAGAAGAAGCTCCTGTGGAGTTGGGAAAGGGTCCTGTTGTCTGTATAGTAGATGGTGCTGGAAGAGGACTTATTGCTCACAGAGATGTATTGAAGATGATAGAAGATGTCTCTAAAAAGTACAACATCCCAGTACAGTATGAGGTTGGAGATGGAGGTACAACAGATGGGACTGCCATATATCTTACAAGGGAGGGGATACCTACAGGAGTTATCTCTGTACCTGCTAGATATATCCATACTCCCGTAGAGGTCATAGATCTATCTGATTTGGAGAATGCCGTTAATTTGATAGTTAAATGTGTCGGAGAGGTGGACAAGTACTTCTGAAGAGATTATAATCCCACTAAAATTATAGCTAATTAAAACTTAAAATAAAAATGATAAAAAAGAACCTAAAAAAATCTAAAAGGTGAAATAAACAAAAAATGTGATTTTATTAATTAATAATAAAATAGTGAATCTCGCTTTATTTTCGGAAATACTCTAATTACTAGAATGGACAAGATAAGATCTTGTTAAATCTTTTTCTTCTTGGAGGCATCTAATCCTACTCTAATAGTCTAATAGTATGAATAAAACTCTGTCAACAATGAAATTACTCTCTTTCCAAAATATAGAGGAGTTTTTTTATTTTTTACCTTAGTAGATTTATTTTTTTGATTATTATAATTATTTTTGAATTGTGGTTTAGTTAATTATTTAAAAAGAAGTAATCTAAGGCGATATTATGATAAAAGTATTGGACGCTTCTTCTTTTATCCATGGGTATAACCCATCCTTAGAGGAAGGAGAGCACTATACTACCAGCAGTATAGTTGAGGAAGTAAAGAGTAAGAAGGATATTATATATCTTGCCTTAGAATATGGAAAATTGTTTATCAAAGAACCTAAAAAAAAGACTGTGGAGATGGTAAAAAAAGCTTCTGTAGAAACTGGAGACACCTTATCTCAGAGCGATATAGAAGTACTTGCCTTGGCTATCGATTTAGGAGGGGTACTCTATACAGACGACTATGGCCTACAGAATGTAGCGAGAAAACTATCTGTCCCATTTAAACCTATACTATCCAAGGGGATAAGAAAAGAGTTTAGATGGAGATTAGTATGTAAAGGATGTAAAAAAATATACAGTATAGATCATAAAGAGGATATCTGCGAGATCTGTGGAAGCCCCCTGGAGAGAAAGATGATCAAAAAAAGAAGATAATTATGTAAAGAATAAAATAACCTCAGTTTTCATCAAAGTAATAGTTATATAACAACACATAAGTTTTTTCTCTCTTCTACTCGACAAGATTTTCCAACAGGGTGATAGTATCTTACCAATAGGATAAAATTTCTCTTGTTTAGTAGTAATTCCGTATTATTTTTTATTTTTTATTTGTATTTAAATATTCTTTATATCCTCCCAGCAGGCCTTTAAAACCTGGACAGAATGTTTAAAGGTTTCAAGTTCCTCAGGGCTTATCCTTATAGGCACTATCTCCTCGATACCTTTCCTACCTAACTTAACAGGTACCCCTATACATATACCACTTATACTGTCTATCTCTCCATCCAGGTATGTAGAAAGTGTTAATACTCTCTTGTCGTCGTTGATTATTGTTTTTATCACATTAACCACAGCAGAGGCGGGACCATACTCTGATCCTCCTTTTAATCTAATTATCTCTTCCCCCCTACTCTTCACAAGTTCCACTATCTCCTTGTATGGTAGGTTCTCGTAACCTGGCATCCTACTTATAGGAATTCCCCCAATCGCCGTTGCACTTAAAAGAGGTACCATTGTATCTCCATGCTCCCCTATTATTCTCGTCCTAACCTCCCCTATATGTACCCCAAAGTACTTTGCAATAGCCACTTTAAACCTCATAGAATCTAAATGAGTACCTAATCCAAATACCTGACTTCTGTCATAGCCACTTTCAAAGAGCGCTTTCTGGGTCATAATATCTACAGGATTTGTTATTATAAACAATTTAGTATCACAGGTTTTAGATATATCTTTGACGTAGTTCTTAATAATCTTTGCATTTGCCTTTGCAAGATCCAGCCTGGACATCCCATCCTTCCTGGGCACCCCTGCAGAGATTATTGTAATCTCACTACCATCTACAGCATCTGGGATCTCCTTATCACTGTAGATCTCTATCTCTGCATCCCTGGCTTCTGCTGCAAGGGCATCGTACATATCCATTCTAATACCCTCTAATTTTTTTAGAGACTTCTCCCTGGATATAAGAACTATATGTTTTATAGAAGGTTCCCTTGCAAGTAAAAAGGACACTGTAGATCCTATCCTCCCAGAAGCTCCAATAACAGATATCTTCACCCTCTCACCTATAATACTTTTGAATAGAAAGTATTAAATATTATTACTAATGATTATATTATTAATAACCATTTATCTTTAGAAAGTAATATATAGTTAAAGTTTTTTTTAGTATATCTAAAGTATACTTTAACACTGTATCTAGGAGGTATTTACTATGGAAAGAGATAGTAGTATCCTAGATATAGAGGAGATAGACATTTTAGCTATTGGACTACTACTCACAGCCCCTATGATGTCTGAATATGAGATGAAATGTATTATATGCAAACTGAAAAAAATAGCAAGAAAAAAGAAAATGATGAATTACAAAAGTATTAATGAGATACTAGACGACTGGGCTAATAAAGCCTACCAGTTAACTATGAAGTATTAAACTACTATATCATCAGGAAATAGGGGATAAGGGAGAGTAATATAATTATCCCTATGAATACAGTTAGTAGTTTCTTTAACTCCTTATCATAATTTTTATTATATTTTTTATTTTTATTATATTTATTTTTACCTTTCTTTTTCATAGATATCCCTCAACTCCAAATAAGATAGTCTTATCAACCTCTCATCACTGATATTTAAAGATCTGATTAAGTCCATAAGATCCTTCATGGCATCTTCTCTCTCAGATTCGGATTTAACAGTTTTTTCAAATTCGGCGAAATATCCTATTCCCTCTACCTCGTCAATAGATACAGTTATATCTCCACTGTTTTTGTATATCTCCCTTATCTTCTTAATTGGAGGTAGTGATTTAAATCCAAGTTTTTCTAGTATTACCTTAGTAACATCTCCATCATTTACAATAACCTGATACTCCTCCCTAGTCTTTGATTTATCGTCTATCTTTGGCCCCTTGTAAGTTAAATAGTAGTTTATATACTTCTTGTGGAAATCTACAGCTTTTCTAACCCTAAGTGCCTCGTCAGTTTTTCTAAAATCCCTATCTATGCCGTTAAAGTAGGTATCGATTTCCTCCATTTTAGTATATTTTTTAAATCCTAAATTTTCCAGTTTGCGGATAAGATTTGGTATTTCATCTTTCTTCAATCTAACTTTTAATTCTACTTCAATCATAATACCACCAAACTTTTAATATAGGGCTTTAATACTCTCTTTAACTCTTCCACATCTACGTTCTCTATCTCAAGCCAGATAACCACATTGTTCTTTTCCTTTTCAAGAGTTGTTGATAATATATTACCTCCTATCTCCGATATCTTCGAAGATATATCTGCTAGTAATCCTATCCTATCCTCAGCCACTATCCTGATCTTCCTAGTTAGTAAACTGATATTGCCTCTCTCTATTAGATACCTTCCTTCTTCTGTTAAATAAACCCCTCCATTTTTACCCTTTTTTGTAATTACTAGCCCTAAATCCCTTAAAACCCTTATATATCTATCTACATTCTTCGGATGTATATTTAGCTTACTGGAGATCTCTTTAACTGTGTTACACTCTGTTAGAAGTTCCATTATTTTTTTAGTCGTACCCTCAACCCTCATCTTCCCACAGAGGTATAATTTTACTATATCGTAACTGTTATTTATTATTAATTATTACCTTGTTATTAAATTTTAACAGTTAAAAAGGTGAAAAAAATGTTGACCCATGTGGATGAAAAGGGAGTGAAGATGGTAGATATCTCAGATAAAGAAGATAAAAATAGAGTATGTATTGCAAGGGGCTTTATTAAATTAAAACCTTCCACAGTAGAGGCAATATCTAAGGGAGAAGTAATAAAGGGAGATGTACTAACTACAGCCCAGGTTGCAGCGATAATGGCCGTGAAAAACACTCCAAGTATAATACCTTTATGTCATCCTATCCCTATAACTGGAGTAGATGTTAAATTTAAAACTAAGAAAGACGGTATAGAAGTAGAGGTGAAAGTAAGAACTACTTATAAAACAGGTGTAGAGATGGAAGCACTTACAGGAGTTTCAGTGGCACTTTTAACAATATGGGATATGGTAAAATCTATTGAGAAAGATAAAAATGGACAATATCCAGATACCGAGATAGATAGTATAAAGGTTGTAAGTAAGAAAAAGGAGTAAGGTTTGATAGGATGTGGGATTTGGAAAAGGAGAAGGTTATAAGAGAGATATTAAGGTATAAGGGAAAGAGAATACTATTCCAGGCTCCTGAAGGGTTGAAGTTAAATGTGGAGAGGGAGATAGATAGTATAAAGAGATACTTTAAAGATAGAGGTTGGAAAGATATGGAATTTATAATGTGGGGAGGGAGTGCCTTTGGGGCCTGTGATATATGTGACAAGGAGGGGAAGTATCTAAATGTAGATCTTATTATACACTATGGGCATGAAGAATTGCCTTACGTAAGATCGGAGATACCTGTTGTCTATATTCCAGTTTATTACAAACCTGATAGAGAACATTTGATGGGGATCTACAGAGATATCGATAGAATACTTGGAAAGTATAAAGATCCTGTAATAACTACTACTGTACAGTTCAAAAAGATTCTCAGTAGGTATAATCCCCATTTAATACTTGGTTGTAGGGCCGATATAATCTTAGATGATAATAGAGATATTCTCTATATAGGAAGTGGAAGATTCCACCCCTTAATGTTAGCATATAAATTTAGAAAGGAGATACCTGTATATAACCCTATAACAAGAGAGTTCTTCAAGATAGGGAGAGATGAAGTTGAAAGTTTTATAAAAAAGAGGTTAGGAGTAATATCCAAGTTGTATCTAAATCCCCCCAGGAAAATTGGAGTTATACTATCTACAAAAAAGGGCCAGTGTAGAATAAGTGTATTCGAGAGAATAATTAAGATACTCAAGGAGAGAGGTATAAAATATATTCCAATTGTCTTAGATAACATCAACCCTGAAGACCTCGTATATAACGTAGATGCCTACGTTGTATGTGCCTGTCCAAGGATAGTGCTAGATGACTATATAAAATATAGAAAGATACTTCTAACACCTAAGGAGTTTGAGATGTATATAAATAATGACTTCAATTACCAATTGGATGAAATACGTCCTGAGGATTTTTAGTAGGTAGAGTAGTTAAACTATTAAAAAATCTTAAGATACTTGATAAAGAATAAAAAAGGATAAAATCTCGAGTTCTCACCTATACTGAGCACTGGAGGAATAGGAGATTTAATTTTATTATATATTTTATTATACATTATTATTATATTTATTGTTCTAATTATGTTCTAATTTATGTTTAAAAATATTATAAATAAAGTAAAAATTATTTCTTCAACCCCAACTTCTCAAGCACTGGATCACAAGATATAAAGTGTAGATCTAGGGCGACATCTTCAGGTTTCATACCCATGGCAAGGCCCAACAACTGGGAGTAGTGTATAACTGGTAATGAATACTCTCTTCCAAATTTCTCTTTTATCTCTATCTGTCCCCTGTCAAACTGTAGATGACAGAATGGACATACTTCTGTAATACAGTCCCCTCCTGAGTTAAGTACATTTCTTATTTTCATCTCTGTGATTTTCAGTGCTGTCTCTAAGTCTCTAGCTCTTACACCTCCTCCAGCACCACAGCACATCTGTTTATCTGGGTAGTTAATAGATTTAGCACCTATAGCCTCTACAAGGGCATCGAAGGATTTTGGCCTTTCTGCACTCTCTATCTTTTTTATATCAGTTGGTTTCAAATAGTGACATCCGTAATGAACAGCTACGTTTAAGTTCAATGGCCTTACGACCTTCTCCCTTATGGCATCTGGGCCGTAGTCGAAGTAGAGTACCTCTGGCAGATGTCTAACACGTACCTTTCCCTTGTACTCGTAGCCGTATTTTGAAAGGATCTTATTAACCTTCTCCCTTGTCCTCTCGTTCTCATGGAGTATATGGTTTGCCTCGTAGAGAGAACCGTAGCAACCGTTACAGATAGTTAGTATATCTAACCCTTTCTCCTCTGCAACACAGAGGTTCCTCCCTGCAAGGGTTAGCCATGTTAGTAAATCGAAGGAACCAAATACTCCTGGGGCGGGACAACAGGAAGCCTTCTCAAAGGGATGTAACTTTATACCTAACTTATCCAACGCCTTATAGGTTGCACTCTCTATACCAGGATACCTGTTAGGTGCAATACATCCAAGGAAAAAAATGAATTCCATCTCCTTCATAGTTTCACCTTTTTAGTCAACCTCTGTCCAGTCCTTAGTTTTAATCTCCTCTAATTTCTTAGTTTCAGGGTTGATACCTGCATTTTTACAGAATCCAGTATCTTCCATAATTCCCCTTATATGCTCCAATACTTCTGGATACTTGTAGGTTGTTGGAGGTACCTCAGTTAAGCCTATGTTCTTCCTAACATCCTTTATCTTGTCGTTTATAGGTACTGCATGACCAGTTAAAAATACGTAAAGTGCAGTTTTTCTATGGGCTAGGGCAACGTATCCCATCTGGAAGGCTACATTTCTCATAGCTTTGATGATTTCTGTGATCTTAACATCTCTTGGACATCTCTCGTAGCAGGTATAACATGTTGTACATTTCCAAAGGTCTTCACTTTTTATATAATCTCCATATCCGAATAAGGCGGCTCTTATTAACTTTCTCGTTCTATATGCAGTTACTCTTCCACTTGGACATCCTCCTGTACAGGTCCCACACTGGTAGCACCGAGAAAAAGATCTTATTATATTTTCTTCTCCTATGTTTTGTCCAATCTCCACCATTTTTTTTGGAAGTTTTGGATTAAAGTCTTTGGCACTTATAACCATGGTATCACCTCTATTTTTACTATGGAATGGTGTATATTTAAATGGTAGTTATTGATACCTTTCTATAATACAGATGTATAAACCCTTTTAATTAACAGTGAAGCTTATAAATAATGTAAGTTAATATTAATTATAGAATAATCTAATAAAGAGAAAATACAGATAAAAAATTAATAATGTAGATATTGTCCCCTACTTTACACTGTATATTAAGAAAAATAGAATAAATTTCTGTTAATCTTTGTTCTTTTTATAATAATTTTTTAATCTTGTTATTTATTGTTTTTAATTTTTTAATATTATTTTTAAGTATATACTTTTAATATGGATATTCATGCCTATGATATCATAGATATCATAATACCACCCAACCTGAAATGATATAAAGAATGGTGATTTCTACATGATAGAAGTCAGAGGGAAGTCCCCCAAGGAGATTATTGAAAAGTTGAAGAAGATGGAATTAGGGGGGGAGGATGAAATCTATATAAACACAGAACTATCGAAAGATCTGATAATATATCTACTGGAGAATAGCAACGTAAATACTATATATCTACCACCTTCCAAGTACAGACGTACTAAGAAAAAACTTATTAACGCCTTAAAAGAAATTGGTTTAACTGTTAAATCTCTAAAAGTAAGGGTAGGAAGGCCATCTAAAAACAGAGAAATTGTAACAAGATATATGGATAAGAAACCTTGGGAAATATCTAGGATCACAGGGTTGAATTTAAAAACTGTGGAGTATCATTACTATAAGATTAAGAATAATAGTGAATATAAAGATCGAAAAAATAAAAATAATATATAAAAATGTTCCTGAATGTTTTAAAAGGGAAGATTTCAATTTAAATAATATAAAATATATTACAGTCTTCTCCCCAAGTAATTTAAAATATAATAGTCAAATCTAAAGGAGTTTCTCTTCGCTCTACCTTTATTAGTCGGGCTTCATCAGGAAATCTTTGAAGGAATAAAACTCTCACATCCTCATATCAACAATATATCCACTAGGATATGGTTATTAACAAAAATTTTTTGTTATTTCTTATTGAAGAGAAATTTGGAGTTTTATAAGATTCCGTCTATTCAGTAACACTTATATTTAATGTTTTGTTTAAATCCAAAACATCTCATGGATTTTATACATCACCACAGCAGAGATACATCCTACTATCGTGCATATAAAGTTAACATGTTCGTTGTTCAATATTCCCTTTCTTTCAAAGAGTGCTCCAGAGAGACTATCTGAGAGGTTCCCTAAGATACCTGAGAAGGTACCAATTATAAGAAGGTAGTTGTTGTTGAAAAGTAAAGTGGCTAAAAGACCTATGAGAAAACCACCTACCACACCTACAACGACACCCCATAACGTTATGCCTCCATCAGTACCCTTCTCAACCTTCTCAAAGGTGGTTATCAGCCTTGGAGTTTCTTCAGATAGGACACCTAACTCGGAGGAGAAGGTATCTGAAGTGGCTGCAGAGATAGCCCCCACGTATCCAAAGAGGGCTGTATTATAATCTAGGATACCGAAGATATACATTATCACTACTAAAATTGCCACCAACCCATTTGCAAGTACATTTTTTAGAGATCTTCTCTCCTCATAAAGATTCATAGATTCTTTTTTAGAACGTCCTATCTTACTGACTAAACTACCTAACATCAGGAAACTTAATATTATCAGTAGCCATTTTATATCTGTTCCCATCAGTATGACAAAGGCCATTAGAGTTGAGACTGCTATACCAACGTCATCCAAGTAACCTTTCTTCTTTATTATATATGCTAAGATCATTATCACCATAAAGGAATATATAAACTTTAGATATATCTTCATCACATTTCACCAGAAGACTAAAAGTTGTTTTTAACCTTAAAAACTAATAAATAATAATTATAACTTTTAAAATATTTCGAAGTTTTATAAAAAGAATATGGTGGTATCAATGGAGAGTAGTAAAAGAGAGAAAGATATTTACCTATTTAAAAAGGCTATTAAGGAGTTGAAAAGTAAAAAGGGAAAGGGTACTGAGTTAATTAGCCTCTATATACCGGCAAGGAGGAGGATATCTGATGTAGCTCAGTATCTAAGAGAGGAACTCTCCCAATCTTCCAACATCAAAAGTAAAACAACGAGGAAAAACGTCCAATCTGCAATTGAGGCAATTCTCCAAAGGTTAAAACTCCTAAAAGAACCTCTTGAGAAAGGAGTTATTATATTCTCAGGGATGGTTCCCAGAGGAGGGCCAGGGACTGAAAAGATGGAGACATATGTATTGGAACCACCTGAACCAATAAAGACGTTTATATACAGATGTGATTCTCAGTTCTACACAGAACCATTGGAGGAGTTCCTAGAGGAGAAAGATACATACGGTATTATACTTATAGATAGAAGTGAGGCTACAATTGGGATTGTTAAAGGTAAGAATATACAGATACTTAAGAGGCTAACTAGTGGGGTTCCTGGGAAGTTCAAGGCTGGTGGACAATCTGCAAGGAGATTGGAAAGGCTAATAGACGACGCTGCACATCAATTTATGAAAAGGGTAGGAGAGTATGCAAATGAGGAGTTTCTACCTCTGTTGAAGGAGAAGAAATTAAAGGGAATACTTATTGGAGGGCCAGGGAATACGAAGATCGAGTTTGTAAAGAAAGGATACCTCAACCATGAACTGAGGAAGATAATTATCGATACATTTGACATATGTTATACCGAGGAGTTTGGAATAAGGGAACTATTGGAAAAAGCTTCTGATGTTTTAAAGGACATAGAGTTAATAAAAGAGAAGGAAGTTATTCAGAGATTCTTTAAAGAACTTATAAAGGAAGATGGTGGTCTCGCAGCCTACGGTGAAAAGGAGGTTATGAGATATCTCCAGATGGGTGCCGTAGATACCCTCATCATCACTGATAATATCAATATGTCCAGAGTAACTGTAAAGTGTAACAACTGTAGTTACACCCAGGAGATAAATGTAAAAAACGATGAACTCCAAAAATTCGAAGAGAATCTTAAAACGAAATCCTGTCCACAGTGTGGTGGTATGTTGTATATCGCTGATAAAGAAGATATTATCGAGTACTTTGCCAAACTCTGTGAAGAGTCTGGAACAACCTTAAAGATTGTATCTACAGATACTGAAGAAGGTAGTCAGATATACAAGGCATTCAAAGGTATCGCCGCTATTTTGAGGTATAAAATAGACTAATTAGAATAATTAAATCTGGCTTCTTCTCTAAGGGCAAAGATCTCAATAAAATAATAAATAAAATAATAAGTGTTATAATAAATGAAAATTTATTTAGAGTAGATAAAAATTAAAAATAAAAATCTTAAAAGATTGTAGGGACAAACACATAAAATTAACCTGTTTAACGACGGTAATTCGCCCTTTTCAAATACTCGGAGAAAATTCGGGGAAGTGTAATATAACAGAAGTTTTATACCCTTTTATTTATAAACTTTTTATTATAGCCTTCAACAAACCTTTTAAACTAACAACTAACTGTTAAAAAGTAAAATTATAAAGAGAATGATTAAAATCAAAAATAAAAAATAAAAGGAGAGGCTATCCTTACCTTCGGATGTTCCTGGACACTTTTTTATTTATTAATACATAACATTTTTAAATAATAAAAATTAAAAAATTTTAATATCTAAATAAAGGTAATAACCAGATAAAAAAGTTAAATGACTCTTATTCCCCGAGCTATATCGAGTGCTAGAGAAATAGAGAGATTTCTGTAACCATCCTTCTTAGAAGTTTATTTTTAATTTTTTTATTTTTTTGTTATTCTTTGGCTTCTCCTTTTAATGGAACCTAAATTTATATATTAAAAAATCTTTTTGTATTGTTGTAGATTAACTTAACAACTTCCTTGTAACTATAACCTTCTTCCTTCTTTATACTGTATATCGCTTCTATGACCTTTATAACGTTGAGGGGCGTATTTTTTTTACCTTTAACAGGTGTGAGATAAGGACTGTCTGTCTCAACTAAGATGTTTTCAAGATCTAAATTCTTAACAAGATCTCTATGATGTGGAGAAATGCATATAAGTGTAGATATAGAGATGTAATGTCCATTCTCTATCAACTCCTTTGCAAGTTTTTCATCTCCACTGTAACAGTGGAACATGGATACTACCCGGTTGTTGATAATGTTGTAGCACTCCCTTTCCAATCCCCTTCCATGGACTACTAAAGGTTTATCTAACTCCTCAGAGATAGATATAAATCTCTCGAATATCTCCTTTTGACGAGGGAGATTTTCATCCTTTATATCTAAACCTACTTCCCCTACTGCGACTATATACTTTTCACAGTTTTTTACTATGTTGTAAACTTCTTTTATAACCTTCTCATCTGCTCTTACACTGTGGGGATGAAATCCCAGGGTAAGATAGATATCAGGATGTCTCTTTTTGATCTCTAAGGCTCTCTTACAACCCCCAATACCTACTCCACTTGTGACTATCTCTATATTTTTTTCTCTACAGGTGTTTATAACTTCTTCTCTATCTCTGTTGAATTTTTTATCTTCTAAATGGCAGTGGGCGTCAATGTATCTTATACCTTCCATTGTTTCGCCTATCAATAGATTTTCTATCCTTATCACTATTTTTTCTTCTTAGATTAACACACCTTCAAGAAAAGAGAATAAAAATAATAATAATCGTTTATAATAAAATATTTTCTAAACACTGAGATAAAGATTGGTAATTTTTATTATAAAAAAGAATATCCAACTGTGAAATTATAAAAAGTCCTTATTTAAAATTAGAAAGATTATATATAGGTATATAAAATTATATATAGGTATATATTCTCTTAAGTTTTGAAACCAGCCTCTCCCTCTTGCTTACTATGTTCTCTTCTCTGTACTGTAGTGCTCCAGTTGGGCATACGCTTTTACACATCTCTACATCGTACATGTAACATCCATGACATTTAAAGGCCTTTCCAGTGTTAGGATCTATCCTTATTATTCCAAAAGGACATGCATCCACACATAAACCACAGCCTATACACCTATCATTTACTACTACCTTGTCTTCTATCCACTCTATGGCTCCAACTGGACATACGTTGTAACAGGGAGCGTCCTCACAGTGCATACACTTTATAGGAGTTTTATCTATTACTACTATTCCATTTGTTGGACATACCCTTTCACAACTTTTACAACCTATACAGAGTTTGGCGTTAGGTATTAATTTCATCTTTCCACCTAAAATTACAGCTTAGTGTCAACCTTTGCGGCGATTGTTATCTTTGAGATCATAGAATTCTTTTTAAATTCTTTTTTCCTCAATTTATCCATAATCTCAAGGTTTTTACTTCTCTTTTCGAATATAATATCGTTTATATCTACTACCTCTAAGCACTTCTTGGGACAGGCCTTAACACAGGCGTACTCATTATTTCTCTCGATACAGAGGGAGCATTTATGGGCTATGTCTGTCATAGTTATGGCACCGAAGGGACAAGCTAAGGCACACAATCCACAGCCTATACACTTGGATCCATCTAAGTATATTATCTCTCCTCTCTTCTCGATAGCATCTACTGGACATACTTCTTTACATGGTGCAAGGGCACAGTGTTGACAGACTATAGGTAGGTATCTTCCTTTGTGTTCCATAATTCCTATTCTACTTACTCCTCCATGTACAGAAGCACATGCCTTAATACAGACACCACAGTTATTACATTCATCGTTAGTCATTATAATTTTTTTCATTTTTTTCCCTCCTTATTCCAATCCTAAGAGTTTGCATTTTTCATCTACGTATTTCTGGAGGATCTCAATATCTTCATCTGTTAGATGTCTGTACCTCTTCTGCATCCTTATATACTCCTTTAAAGGTTTCCTCTTTGTAGGTCTGTAGGTGATCCTGAACTCTCCGTATTCGATCTCGTAAAGTGGGAAGAAACCTGTCTCAACTGCCAACCTTCCTACTTCTATAGTATTTTCTGGGTTGTATCCCCATCCTACTGTACATGGCTGTAGTACATGGATAAAAGTAGGCCCTTCTATCTCACAGGCCTTTTTAATTTTCTTCATCAGATCCTCAGGATAACTGATACATGCAGTTGCAACGTATGGAATTCCATGAGCTGCTGCAATCATAGCCATATCTTTCTTAGGCCTGTCTTCTCCCTTACTCTTCTTTCCTGCAGGAGCAGTTGTTGCAGAGGCAAAGAGAGGCGTGGCACTACTCCTCTGGACTCCAGTGTTCATGTAGGCCTCGTTGTCATACATTATGTACACCATGTCATGTCCCCTCTCCAGTGCTCCACTTAGAGACTGGAAACCTATATCTGCAGTACCTCCATCTCCAGTTATTGCTACGACAGTTATCTTCCTATCCTTGAACTTACCTCTCTTTTTCAGTGCCTTTATCGCCTTCTCTATACCACTTGCCACAGCCCCTCCACATTCAAAGGCGGTATGTATCCAAGGTACCCTCCAGGCAGTCTCAGGATATGGGGTGGAGAATACCTCTAAACATCCTGTGGCACTTACTACTATTACATCCCTTCCAACAGTCTTCAAGACCATCCTGGCGAGAATAGAAGCACCACATCCTGCACATCCCCTGTGGCCAGGGGCAAATAACTCCTCTCTTGGAAATCTCTTATTCATAGTATCACCTATTATTCTTTAAGACCTATCCACTTAGTTTCTCCATCTTCAGATTCTTCGAGATGTTTAATTATCTCTTCTATATTTTGAAGGGTAATATCCCTCCCTCCCAAACCTACGATGTAGTTACATACCTTCTTGCCCTTCAATGTTGCCATTATCTCTATACCTAAGGCTCCCATGTTAAACCCTAATGAGATATTCTTATCTAACACTCCAACGTTCTCAGTTTCCTTTAACATCTCCTTTATATCCTCCTTTGGAAATGGTCTGTAGGTCCTAACTCTTAGGAGTCCTACGTTCTTCCCCTTCTCTTTAAGACTATCTATCACGTACTTTATAGTTCCACAGACACTACCCATAGCTACAAGTACAGTATCTGCATCTTCTAAGTTGTAGCCCTCTACTAAACCGTTCCCATACCTCCTGTTGAATATCTCATAGTATTCCTCATTTACCCTCTTTATTACTTTCTTAGCCTTTTCCATAGCATCACTTATTTGCTTCCTAGTTTCCATATAACATTCAGGTACTCCTACTGGTCCTTGGGTTATAGGTCTATCTGGATCTAGATAGGCATGTTTAGGCTCATAAACCCCCAGATAATCTCTAACCTTCTTCTCATCTGGTATGTGGACTGGTTCCACGGTATGGGTAAGTATAAACCCATCTATACATACCATAACTGGTAGTAGAACATCTTCATCCTCTGCAATTTTATAAGCCTGTATTATACTGTCAAGTGTTTCCTGGTTATCCTCTGCATAGATCTGTATCCATCCAGTATCCCTCTCAGATATAGAATCTTGATGATCACACCATATGTTTATAGGTGCTGAAAGTGCCCTGTTTGTATTGAGCATAACCACAGGTAACCTCATACCAGCAGCTATATACAACATCTCATGCATCAATGCTAATCCCTGAGATGCAGTTGCTGTAAATGTCCTTACTCCAGTTGCAGAAGCACCTATACAGGCAGCCATTGCCGAATGTTCACTCTCTGCTTTGATATATTCTGCATCCAATTCCCCATCTGCGATAAACTTAGCCAATACCTCAATACATTCACTCTGGGGAGTTATAGGATATGCTGCAATAACCTCCACCTTGGATAACTTTGCAGCTATAGCGGCTGCAGTGGTTCCAGTAATAACATCGACTCTCTCCATAATACACACCTTATTTCTCTTCCCTTACCTTAGTTATGGCGTTTGTAGGGCATTCCTTAGAACATATTAAACATCCTTTACAGTAGTCGTAGTTTATCCTGAAGTTTTCATTCTCATCCTCGTATATTGCCCCTTCTGGACAGAATATATAACATATCTCACACTTTACACACTTCTCAGTATTTAAGATAGGTCTAAAGGTCCTCCAGTTTCCGGTTTTATTTCTAGTTGTATTTCCAGGTTCGTATATAATAGCACCTATTGTAACCATACATTACACCTTTTACTTTTCTGAGATAATATTATACGCTACTTCTGCAGCTTTTGTGTTTTTCTCCCCAAGTTCTCCCCTAAATGTATCCAGTATCGCCCTTTTAAGGGAATCAAAAGATATCAACTTAGTGGCACCTACAAATGCTCCTAACATTGTGGTGTTAACTATAGGAACACCGAGAATATCCAAAGCTATCCCTGTGGCATCAATAGTGTATGTCTTAAAATCCAAGTCTAGATCATCTTTAGTTGTGTTTACAATCACTATTCCATCTTTCTTTAACCCCTCTACAACATTGACGGTATCTAAAAGTGTGGCATCCTGGACTACCACATAGTCTGGATTGTATACTTGGGATCTAACAATAATCTTCTTATGATCTATCCTAGTAAATGCCATAACTGGAGCTCCTCTTCTCTCAACACCAAAAAAAGGAAATCCTTGGGAGTATTTACCGTCGTAAAATGCAGCTTTTGCTAAAATTTTGGCGGCGGTAACTGCCCCCTGCCCACCTCTACCGTGAAATCTGATCTCTATCATAACCCCACCTCAAAAAAATTAATCATTATTAATCATTACAAAATAAGTAGTGGTATATAAATTTTTTTATTTTTCTACAATTGTCGAATTAAACTAACCCATCTTATAATAATTTAAATATTAAAATATATAACAATATAATAATATTAAATTAATTATAACCCTTTTAGTTTAGTATATACAGCTTTGTTGGTACTTTCTTCCTTGTACTTAACTACCATCTCTTTGAATACATCCTCCTGAAAGATCTCCACTTTACCTTCGTTTGCAAGATATAGGCAGGGTAAAAAGTTTTTAACTTTATCTCTCCTATCTGGAAACTTCTTCTGGAATACAATAACACCTTCTTTCCTTAGTTCTAAAATTAAATTCTCCATAAGTTTAGAGATATCGTATTTTTCCATTTCCTCTATAACTTCGTAAAGTGTATTCTCCGTTTTATCTTTTTTCTTTCTCCTATTCCTTTTCACCTTTATGAGTTCCAATTTTAGAGTATCTATTAGATCATCAACTGTAAACTGTTTTTTATCCTTCAGATGTTCATTATCTACACTGTTTTCCTTTTTTTGAGAGCTTTCATCGATATCTTCATAACTTCTACTATCTTCAAGAGAATTATCTTCAACATCATCATCCTCGAAGGTGTATTCACATTTCTCGTAAAGAATCTGGGACTTCATCCTCAGTAGTATCCCCCCAACTAATATAACATCTGCAGAGAGCCTTATATCGAATCTTTCAAGTTCTTTAAGTGTTTTTATGTACTCATCTGCTATCTTGGCAACGTTAATGTCCCAAGGGCCAATATTTCCCTTTTGAATACTCTCCTTAATTATTCTTACCCAAAGTTCAAACTCCATAATACCACAGTAATTACTTTAAAAAAATGCCCAATAAAATAGAGGTAATGCCACAATTGCCCATATTATAGGATTCCAAGATAACACCTTAAAGCCATCGAATGGAGGTACAGGTAGTAAGTTGAAGGCTGCCAGGTAGAGGTTTATATATACACCGAAATACAATATATGGGAGATAATGGTAAATGGAGGTAAGAAAATGGAAAATACAGAGAAAAGGATGGCTAAGAACACGTTGGACAGGGGACCTGAGAGGGCAATTATACCACTCTCTTCTGAAGTCAGATAATCTTTGAAGATATACACAGCCCCAGGGGCTATAAAGGTAAATCCTATTAGTATTTTTAGAATGAGTGCTATAGCTAATCCTTCAAACCATGCTCTAAATTCACTATAGGCTCCAAAATACCTTGCTACTGTCCTATGGGCCAATTCATGAAAGATAAAACTACTACCTACGATAAGTATAGCTATTATAAATCTATAGAGAAATACTGGATCATTAAATATATAAAACCCTCTTCCAGGCCATGCAAAGATTAAGGCTATTGCAACTGTAGAGATAACTAAATCTCTGATCTCATCGAGAGAAAAGTGGAAGATACTGTAATTCATACTATCACCAAATAATAAATAATTGTTATTATATATTGTTTATTTATTAAAATAAGGATTGAAACCTTATCAACAAAGAAGACAAGTGTATCTACCCTTAATTCCCTTGTATATGTAGTTTATATCACCAGTGAAATTATAGATGGTCTTCTATACTTCTTTTTTAATGGTTTATGATCATGAGAATTTTTATTGATATTTAATAATATTTTAACTACTATTATAATTATAATTGTAATTATTATATTCACTCCAATGCTCCTAAATATTTACTTAAAAGTCCTTTCTTCTTTAGATACTTAAGTAGTTGATTAGGTTTATTGTATTCTTTTATTAAGTTTCCAAGAGATGCATCTCCCCTGGAGAGAACGCACTGTATAACCATAGAGTTGAAATTCTCATAACTAACACGTACGCCATGTCTCTTCAGGGATTTTTCAATGTATTTAATAGTAGCTTTAGACTCCATATTAAATGGTTCTCTCTCAAATTCTGTACAGGGTTTTGGAATGAATGGGTTTATACTTATAGATACTTTCCTAAATTTCTTTTTAACATCCTTAGATAGACTTATTATCTCCTCTATATCCTCCTTCTCTTCTGTGGGCAATCCTACCATAAAATATAGTTTTATACCATCTATACCTTTCTCCTTTGCAACCTCCAGCGCCCTCTCTATATCTTCATTGGATATATCCTTTCCAATATAATCTCTCAACCTTTCACTTCCTGCCTCTGGTGCAATAGTTAGGGTTTTAATATCCAATACCTCTAATAGTTCTTCACTTACTGTATCTACCCTTAATGAAGAAGGAGATATTTGTATATTATACCTCTCCTTTATATACTTACATAAATCTACTATGTATTTATAATCTCCAACTGAAGGAGCTATAAGTGCCACCTTATCAGCATCTGTATGTTTCAGCCCTTCATCTACAAGATAGGTTAGATCCTCCAAACTTCTAAATCTAGGAGGGTAGTATATACTCCTAGCCATACAGAACTTACATCTCCTTGGACAGCCCCTGCCTATCTCCAGGAGATACGCCTTTCCATAGGCTCCTGATGGATGAGTAAATTGGTTTATTGGATAATCCTCAATGCCAAGTTTTTTGGGATACACTCTCTTTATACTTTTGAAGTTCTCTTTACTTTTACCGTGATACTCCGGGAAGTAGGTACCCTCTACATCTACCTCTCTGTTAATTAGACGGTACATAATATCAGTACTCTCGATCTCTCCTATTACAAATACATCGAAGAAATCACTTAGAGGTAGAGGATTACTCATACTACAGGGACCTCCCCCAATAAAGATAGCTTCTGGGTTCTTATTCTTAAGTTTCTCTACTATTTTCACTACGTTGAAGTAATCGTTCTCGTACTGTAGGGTGATAATTATAGCATCCCTGTTCTTTATCTGAGAGTAGTTCTCTAAGAAGTACATATCACAACGGATATCTCTATACTTATTTAGGTGATGGTGAAGGATATGCATAGCTAAGCAGGAAATTCCTCCTTTAAATTTATTAGGGTATATCAGTGCTACGTTCTTCATAGTAATACCTGATGGATATTAATATTTAGACATATGCAACCGAAAAATATATATAAGAATTATTTTATTTATTTACTTTTAGGATCTTGTTTTAGGACCTTAGAGCGGAGGTGGCCGAGCCTGGACTAAGGCGCCGGACTTGAAATCCGGTGGGGCTCTGCCCCGCAAGGGTTCAAATCCCTTCCTCCGCGCCTTTTTCTCTGAGTAGTTTGATAATGTTGATTTTTATAATACTTGATTTAACTTAAGTTAATAAATTTAACATAGATTAAATCAATGTTCTTACGGTGGTACAATGGGAGATGTAAAAACAGTTGCCTTAGCAGGTCAACCTAACGTTGGAAAGACAACGATATTCAACGAACTAACTGGAATGACCCAGTGTGTAGGTAACTGGCCAGGTGTAACTGTAGAGAAGAAAGAAGGTTCAATGATTTATAAAGGGATGAAGTTCAACATAGTCGATCTACCAGGAACCTACTCTCTAAAAGCAGACTCCTTAGATCAGAAGATAGCAAGGGATTTCATAATTGAAAATAAAGATGCTATTATTGTAGATATAATAGACACAAACAACCTTAGTAGAAACCTCTACTTAACACTGCAGTTGATAGAACTTGGGAGATCACCGATAATATGTTTAAACTTCATAGATGAGGCGGAGAAGTATGGTATCTCAGTAGATGATAAGAAACTTAGTGATAGATTAGGAGGGCTTCCAGTTGTAAAAACTTCAGGTAGGTACAAGATAGGCATAGAAGATTTAAAGGAGACAATACTAAATTACAAACCTATACCCTGTGAAATTAGATACTCTGAACTATTAGAGAATACCTTAGATAAGATCGTTGAAAAGTTGGAAAGATATTCCCTACCTACAGATGAGAAGTTTAAAGGAGTTCCAAAAAGATGGCTAGCTATATCCTTCCTCGAGAGTGATCCTGAGGTTTTAGAGTTATTTAAGAAGAATGAAGATCTTTTAAAGGAGGTAAAGAAAATAAAAGAAGAGTTGGAAAGAGAGCTAAGACATGATACAGAGAGTTATGTTGCCGAGGAAAGATATAAAAAAGTAGATGAGATACTGAAAGATATCTGGAAGGAGAACATAATATTCGATGATATAGACAAAATACTCCTTCACCCTGTCTACGGGATGATAATTTTTGCCATTGTTATGTATGTAACCTATAGTGTTGTTATAGGGTTAGGTAATATATGCATAGAATACATTAAGACATTTTTTGAGTATTTAGGAGTGTATGCAAGTAGGATAGTTCCAGAACCATTCACAGGAGTTGTGGTGGATGGGATAATCAAGGGAGTAGGGTCAGTACTTATCTTTTTCCCATATATAGCCTTTATGATGTTTTCTCTAACTCTATTGGAGAATTTTGGATATCTAACTAGGGTTTCAGCTCTCTTCCATAAGATAATGGCCAGAATGGGCCTTAGTGGAAGTTCTACAATACCTATTATAGTGAGTTTTGGATGTAACGTCCCGGGTATAATGGCTACTAGGATAATTTCTGATACTCTTAGGCGAATTAGTACCCTCCTTGTACTACCTCTTGTCCCATGTGCTGCCAGGTTTGAAGTAATTACATTTATGGCTGCTACGTTCTTTGAAAAGCATGTTGCTTTATTTGCAATGGGAATAGTGAGTATAACTCTCATCCTCTTAAGTCTAGTATCTTACGTTATTGGTAAGTATATAGTAAAAGGTAAGCCTGAAGAACCTATCTTCGAACTACCTCCCTACAGATTACCAGATTGGAATTATATTCTTAAAAGAACCTGGGTATATACAAAATACTTTCTAATAAAGGCAGGAACTGTGATATTGGCAGGTTCTATACTGTTCTATTACTTACTTTACTATCCAAGTGAAGAGAACTGTTACGGTATGATAGTGGGAAAGATATTAGAACCTATAACTCAACTTATGGGGATAGATTGGAGAGGGGCACTTGCACTACTCTCTGGAATCATTGCCAAAGAGTTGGTAGTATCTACCATGACGATGGCTTACGGTGGAATTCCTAACATAGTTGAATCACTAACTCCACTACAGGCCTTTGTCTTTACCTTAGTTACTGTATTATACATTCCATGTTTAGCTACAATAGCAACTTTATTCCATGAAACAGGAAAGAGTGTAAAATGGACTTTATTTGCAGTAGGGTATAACTTGACATTGGCTACATTGGTAGGCATAGTGGTATATAACATTGGACAGCTCTTAGGCTTTGCATAAAATAGGAGATGATACCTTATTAAAGAAATAAGGAGTGATATAAAAAACTCCATGATTTAGGTATTGTGCCTGGTACAAGAATAACTGTCATATCAAACGAGAAGAGAGAGATATAACGAGATCCATAATTGTAGAGTAGAAGCTGTTTGACCTTCTTTACTCTATAAAAGATGAAATTTTCAATCTTAATACTATTTTATATAATTGTTGAAATACAGAACTTTTTTAAATTAAAATTACCAGGAAGACTCGATAAAATAATAATAAATCAGTACTCGTAAATAAAATAATTATTAAATAAAATAATTATATTAATTATAAAAAATTAAACAAAAAAGATTAAAAAATAAAACCTTTTTATTCTAAAACATAATAATATATCTTCTCTACTTCTGAACATTGGAACGGAGGAACGGAGGGATTCTCTCTAATATCTTCTAACCATGTCTGTTGGAGATTCTCAATATCATGGGAATAATTTTTTATCATTATCCCAGTTTAGAAAACATCCCTCGGATAAGGAATATGGTTAATTTTTTTACTTTATTATCATTATTTTATTAGTTGTTTTTAAGATCAAGGTTATAAAAATTAATATATAACCAAAAAATAAAAATTTTAAAAAATGTTAAATATTTAATTAGACGGTAAGAAGTTAAAATACAACCTTTACTCTTTAGACCACATTATAACACTTTTTATTTTTTTATTATTTTTTTATTTATTATTTTATCGGGGATTTTTAATAGAAATATTTTTGGGTAATAACAATTATACAGTAAATAAATTCATTTTACCCCTTTTGATTTTCTGATTTCATGCCCACCTTACACTCAAATACATCTAAAACCTCCAATTCTTTTAGAGACTTCAACAGTTCTTCTCTTCTATCTTCATCTGTCAATATTATAACAATACCCCCACCACCTGCACCTGAGAGTTTTGCACCGTATCCGTATCTACTACCTAACTCTACAACCTTGTCTATCTTGCTGGTAGAAACTCCCAACTCCCTCAGTAGTTCATGATTTTTCACCATAAGACATCCCAACTCCTCCCATGTGGATACTTCCTCAACTTTATCCACTATTTTACCTATGGATCTAAAGATCTCTTCCTTTCTCGGATGTTCTGCAACCTCCTTAACAAGTTCAGCGGTTTTTTTCTTCCTCTTTTCGACATGGACCACTAAGAAATGGCAACCTTTAAGAAGTTTGTAGAGTTTAGTACCTTTCAAAACCTCGAAATCATTACTGTTTTTGATCTTCAAGACACTGTTGTAGATAACAGTTGCAGTATCTGTAATACTGGCCCTTCCCTGGACCTCTTTCTCTACTGAAAAACATATTTTACATAACTCTTTCTTTGGAATGGAGATGGCGTTGGTAGATAGAAAAGATTTTATCGTAGTAGCTACCACAGAAGCAGAAGATCCCAGCCCACAACTTATAGGGATATCGGAGGATATGTCTAACTTAAATGGTTTAAAATCTTCGTACCCCCTATCTTTTAAGTAATTTACTATGGATTTAATGGCGCAGAGGACGTATTTTACACCACTATTGTAATTCTTTAGATCTAATTTAGGGATATTCTCTATATCCAAGGTAAGAGATCTTCCTAAATCCTTAAGATTTATAACTATATCCTTCTCACTTTCAAAGATCTTCCCCCTGGTTCTTAGATCTACAGCCATGGAGATGGCACCGTAACCTTCAACTACAGCATGTTCTCCAAAGAGTATAACCTTAGAAGGTGCCTCAACTGTGCCCACAAATGCCCCTTTTATCATTTCCACCTTATCAACCTCCTTAGGATAACTTCATCCCTATTTTCCACCTCCTCATCAAATTCTGCCACTAAGTATCCCTTGGTTCCAAAGGTTCCTTTTATTCTTCCCTTAATATTTTTTTCAGGGATTACTACTTCATATCCAATGAATCTCTCAGCTTCTTCCTTAGAGTTAGCCAAACCTACGACAAGTATTCTATTTTTATCTATCTTAATCCTACCTCTCTTGAAGATCATTCTTTTAATATTCAACTCCTCAACTTTTCTAAAATCTACTATCTCACCTTTACCACATATCCTTAAGGTTGTAGGTGGTAGATCCAGCCTGGTTATAAGTATATCCTCTCCTATCTCTGCTACAGCCTTTTCCTCCAATTGAAATACACAGTAGCACTCCTCTCCTCCTTTAATCTCTCTTAAGATGATGTTTTCCATACTTCCATCTATTTCCATCTTCTTAAAAGGTATCATCCTTGCAGGTATTACCAACATCCCTATATTTAAATGTATTCTCATCCTAGGTTTCAAAGGATACTTAAATAGAGGAGATATTTTTATCCTTGCAACTATACTATCTACAACCTTTAACTTAGTATCTAGGGACGTTAGGACACATCCCCTAAACAACTCCTTTGAATCTACTCCCTGAACAGCCATCCCTATCCTATCCCCTGAATAAGCTTCATCCACATTCTCCTTACATTTCTGAATACTTTTAACCTTTACAGTACTATTCAGTGGTAGTATCTTTAACTCATCCCCTACTTTCACCTTTCCTCTAAGTACAGTACCTGTGATAACTGTACCGATACCTTTTATTGGAAATGCATGATCTATGGGCATTTTAAAGTAGTCTTCAGTGTTCCTTACTATTTCCATTTTATCTAGCATTTCCCTTATAGTATCTTTTAACACCTCTATCCCAATACCTTCCTTTGCAGATATCTTGAGAATTTTACTTCCCTTTAAATTCTCCGTTGAGCTGAGTATAGCCTTCATGAACTCTTCAGTTCTTTTAACTTCTTCCTCGGAAGCGATATCTATTTTGTTTATAACTACTATAGTAGGTATGTTGAAGTAGTCCAGTATTAGGAGGTGTTCTCCAGTTTGGGTTTTTGGCCCTTCTTTAGCATCCACTACCAAAAGAGCTAGATCTATGATCTCGGCAGCACCAACTACCGCCCTTATGAGATCTGCATGCCCAGGAGCATCTACTAAAGTAACTAGATAATTCTTCAATTTAAAGAAGGAGAAACCAAGATCTATGGTAATGCCCCTTCTCTTAGATTCTGGTAATCTATCTAAGGAAGATGTTGAAGGTATCTCTGTTAGGATCTTTGCCAAGGTTGTCTTCCCATGGTCTATATGTCCAAATATACCTACGTTTATATTCTTCACCATTGATATCACCATAATTCTTTATAGTACTTCTATCTGGTGATTGATTAAAAAATACTTAAGTTCCTAATAGGAATCGTGATAAAAATTAATAATTATAAGAATAAAAAAATAAAGATAAATAAATCAAAAAACAGACATTCTTAAAATACCTAAACACTGAAAAAGAAATACCTTGAGAGATAAGTATGGATTTTATTCCCCTTTTTATGGTAATTTATTATTTTATTTTTCTATTCTATCATAAATATATAAGGCTTTTATTTATTTTTTAAATTGTTACTTTTAGTAGCTATCAATAATCATTGTACACAATGTTATATTAATTATTTACAGGGGAGATATTATGGAGATTATCCCAGTATTGGATATAATGAGTGGTATAGCAGTTTGTGGTAGAGGTGGAGATAGGAAAAACTACAGGCCCTTAAAAACAGTTTTATGCAACTCATCAGACCCTCTGGAGGTGGCAAGAAGATACAGAAGGGAAGGGGCAGAAAAGATATATATTGCAGACTTAGATGCTATAACGAAGAAGGGCAACAACTTCTGTATAATAAAGAGTATAGAGGGATACAAAATTTTAGATGGGGGTATTACCTCGAAGTTGGAACTGGAAAATCTTAGATCTTTAAATATATGTGATAAGGTCGTTGTAGGAACAGAAACCTTAAGAGATTTAGATCTGTTAAATGAAGACATAATACTTAGTTTAGACTTTAAGAATGGCGAGTTGTTAAGTCCCATAAACTATACCTTAGAAGAGATCTTAGATAGATTAAATAGCTCTATACCTTTAATAATACTGGATATATCTTCTGTAGGTACCCAAAGAGGTATAAATTGGAATCTGGTGGAAGAAGTTATGAAGAAGGTGGAAAATCCTATATACGTTGGTGGTGGGGTAAGAGATGAGAAAGATCTTAAAAGATGCTACGATATGGGTATTCAGGGCGTACTTATAGGCACTGGGATACACAGGGGCACTTTAAATCTAAGGGAGATAATTGAGAGATATAGGGATTAAGGTGGTATGTTGCTAAGAAGAATAGATGCAATAAGGATACTTATGGAATATATAAGAGATGAAATAGTAGTCTGTAATATAGGATTTCCCAGTAGGGAGTTATACCATATAAAAGATAGACCGGAGAACTTCTACATGTTAGGATCTATGGGTCTCTGTTCTTCTATAGGCTTAGGTTTAGCTCTATCCCTGAATAAGAAGGTAATAGCTATAGAAGGGGATGGATCTCTACTTATGAACTTAGGTGCCTTATCTACCATAGGCTATACACAGCCAAATAACTTTATGCTCTATATTATAGATAACTCAGCCTATGGTTCTACAGGTAATCAAAAAACACATACAGTAAATACCAGTCTATGTGGAATAGCAAGGGCCTGTGGAATAGATGCTGTGGAGGTATCCCAGGAAGAAAATCTAAGAAGAATAATAGAAGAAGCTCTCAATGATAACAAAACTAAGGTTATAGTAGTTAAGGTGGAACCCTACAACGAGAAGGTTGAGAACGTCCCCCTACATCCTATGTATATAAAATTCAGATTTATGGAGAGTATTAAACGCCATAGAAAAAGCTAAGAATAAAGTTAAAATTTTCTGCCTATTTATCTTTTAGTATTTTTAGGTAAAGAAAGGGAAAAAAATCTACAGTGGTAGGAGATATCACTATCTATCTCTAAAATATTAATGAAGTTCGTAATGGTAGATTTACTCTCAAAAAAGTAAGATTTTAAAAATAAAAAAACTCTTATCCCAAATATAAAATTTTAAAATTTTCTGGTAAAAACTGTTGACATTACCGTATTTTCGGTTTATTATTATACCATTTCATAAATCTATCTTATCTTGTAGTCTTATCTTAACAGTTTTGGCATGATTGTGTAGTCCCTCGATCTCTGCAAGGGTTATAACAGTCTCAGATATACATTCCAATCCTTCTTTACTAAGTTCCTGTATTGAAATCTTCTTTAAAAAGTAATCTACACTTAAACCTGAGTATATCCTTGAGCAACCTCCAGTTGGTAGGACGTGGTTTGTTCCAGTAGCATAGTCCCCAACAGGTACTGGTGTGTACTCCCCAAGGAATACACTCCCTGCATTCTCGATATATTTGAGAATCTCTCTGGGATTTTCAGTGATGATCTCTAAATGTTCAGGAGCGTACTCGTTGGAGAATTCAATACACTCCGTAATATCTCCGTAGAGTATAGCCATATTTTTAAGGGATCTCTCTAAGATATTCCTACGTTCTGTATTCTTCATCAACTCTAAAATCTTATTCTTTATAGAAATAGCCTTCTCCCTGGAAGTGGTAAGTAATATACAGGAGGAGTTGGGATCGTGCTCTCCCTGGGCTAGGAGATCCATAGCGACATACTCATCTTTTGCCTCTTCATCGCATATTATCAACACCTCAGAAGGTCCTGCAGGGAAGTCTATCTTCACCTCACTACCACTTACCAACATCTTTGCACATGTTACATATATATTTCCAGGTCCAACTATTATATCCACTTTAGGTATTGTTTCAGTACCGTAGGCTAAGGCCCCTATAGCCTGGGCACCTCCTACTTTATATATCTCATCTGCCCCTGCAATATGGGAAGCCACTAGAGTAACAGGGTTTATCCCCTTTCCATAAGGTGGAGATACAACCACTACCCTTTTAACTCCTGCTACTTTGGCAGGTACAACAGTCATAAGTACAGTAGAAGGATAAAACGCCCTTCCTCCAGGTACATAACACCCTGCACTCCTTACAGGCCTTACTATCTGTCCAGTTTTTATTCCATCTTTTTCAATCTCCCATTCTTTAATGCTTTCTAACTGTATCTCGTGGAACCTCTTTATATTTTCGTACGCCCTCTCTATGGCAGATACAACCTTATAATCTACTTTCTCGTACGCCTCTTCTATCTCTTCTTTATAAACCTTAAAGTCCTCAATATCTACTCTATCAAACTTCTTAGTGTATTCCCTTAAAGCTTCATCCCCCCTATTTTTAACGTTGTCAAGTATCTCCTTAACTGTTGGTATTATTTCCTCTAGGTTCATCTTATTTCTATTTATTATACTGTATTTTTCCTCTTCTGTTAATTCCTTAATTCCCTTAACTATCATACTATCACTTTATTATCTCCATAACACTTATCTTCTCACAAACTCTTTTAATAATATCTTCCTCATTTTTGAAGTACTCTTCTTTAATGTTGTATATTTTTCTAATCTTCTCCAACTTTTCAGGGCTTAGGTCCAATACAGAGTTATCTATCCTTCCACCTGTATGTTTTAATATCTCCCTCAATGTACTTTCATCTTGACATACTATGCAGATATTTCTTCCCTCTCCAGTTTTCACTCCTATCATCTCTATGGCGGTAGATATCTGTCTCTGTGCAGAAGCCCTTACAAGGATCTCCATCCAGAAACTGTTTGTAATAGGTTCTTTAGACTTCACCTGATTTATAACATGTAGAATGTGTTTTTCTGTTGCTATAACTTCTCCGTTTAATATTTGAAAGGGGAGATCCAATTTAAATATATCTTCCTTTATAACACAGTCCCTCACACCTACGACTATCATAGTTATCACAATCCTAGTTCTATCAGAGTGGTATCTTCTAACCCCATTAGTATATATAGAATCGCTGTCCTTTGATGAATCCATATAATCAATGTTATTTGAAGATCTATTTCATCTCTTAAGTGTTCAGGATATTCAAGGAGAATATTTAAAATTTTACATTTATTTGTGTTTTAAAGATCTTATGATTTTTAACAATCTTCTTTGTACTATTATTATTTTATAATTAAATTTATTTAATTCTATTTTGAAATTTATTATTTTATTTAAAACACCCTAGATGAACTGTTGGTTAGTGTAAACAGCTGTAATACACATACTTATATTTTTATAATAAATTGATCATAAGATGTATATATGGTGCATATTAAGGACGAAATAGGAGTGTTAGGAATAGATGATGGACCTTTCAACAAGGGAAGTAAAATAGTAATTCTGATAGGTACTTACTTCAGAGGCAATAAGATATTAGATGGCGTTTATTTTAAAAGGATTAAAAAGGACGGTATGGATTCTACGGAAAAGATTGTTGAAATTGTAAAAGGAAAACATAGGAAAAAGATAAATGTAATTTTTTTAGATGGTATAACTTTTGGAGGTTTTAACATTGCTGACATTCATGAGATATACGAGAAAACTAACATCCCAGTAGTCGCCATAATGAACAACCTACCAGACTATGGGAAGATAGAGAAAGTTTTAATGAAATACTTTAAGGACTACGAAGACAGAATATCTATATTAAGATCTATGCCAAAACCTGAGAGATTTGAAGATATATATGTCCAGTATGTAGGAATAGAGAGAGAAACCCTGGAATTGATTATTAAAAAGACTAGATTGAGAAGTAAGGTTCCCGAGTGTTTAAGGGTTTCTCATATCATAGGAAGGGGATTTCTCCACCTCTAAAATTCCAATCTTAGTAGTAGGGATTTTACATCTAAGTTGTGAGTATGAGCATCTTCTCCGTGTCCAGGTAGTATCTTAGATATACCTTTCTCTTGAATTATTCTGTGGAGTTTTAAGATTGAAGATTTTAACTCCTCTAAGTTTCCAGTGGGAAAATCCCATCTACCTACACTATAGGCAAATAGAGTATCTCCCGTTATCATATAGTTACCACATATTAGAGAGATACTACCCTTTGTATGCCCAGGAGTTTCTACAACTTCAATATTACATCTTTTTAACTCATCTAATACTTCCTCTAAAGGTATCACCTCCTTTGGTGGGATCATCTTACTGTTAAAGAGCGAAGAGAGTGTAATATCACTACCTCTCTTTAATACCTCTACCTCTTCGTTGTGAATTATAACTGGCACATGGAAGTATTCCTGGTAGAGGTAGTCCCCTCCTGTATGATCATAATGACAATGCGTATTTATTATAAAGTCTATATCCTTTACGATATTTTCTATTTTCTCCAAAGTAGGAAAAAAGCCTTCTGGCATTCCGGGATCCACAAGGATATTTTTTCTACCTACTATAAGATACTTGTTGCACTCGTATCCTTTTCCCTCTATTTTATATACTCTCATGCTATCTCTTCATTATTTTTTTATCTTTTTTATCATAATTTTTTAATTTCAGAATAAAATATGGACATAATTATATACTTGGCAACAATTGTTATAAAAATTATAATAATAAGGAGGATCTAAAATATTAAAAAAATAAAGAGGGTAATTATGGTAGATAAAGGAGATATAATAGAAAAAATAGCAAAAAACACTGTCGAGATAGTAACTGTTGAAGAGTTGAAAAAAATCTTAGAGAAACAAGATAAAAAAGCCTATATCGGATTTGAACCCAGTGGTAGAATACACCTGGGCCACTATCTACAGATTAAGAAGATGATAGATCTACAGAATGCAGGTTTTGAGATAGTAATCTTACTGGCTGATCTCCATGCCTACCTTAATCAGAAAGGTAGTATGGAGAAGATACACCAGTTGGCAGAAGAAAACATAAGAGTATTTAAGGCTATGGGATTATCTACTGCAAAGTATATCTACGGTAGTGAGTTTCAGTTAGAGAGAGATTACACATTAGACGTCCATAGAATAGCTCTAAAAACTACCTTAAAAAGGGCTAGGAGGAGTATGGAGTTGATAGCAAGGGAAGAAGAGAATCCCAAGGTTGCAGAAGTGATATATCCGTTAATGCAGGTAAACGACATAAAACACTTAAAGGTAGATGTGGCAGTTGGTGGTATGGAACAGAGAAAGATTCATATGTTAGCAAGGGAAGTACTACCATCCGTAGGGTGGAAGTCTCCAGTTTGTATTCACAACCCTGTACTCACAGGTTTAGATGGAAAGGGAAAAATGTCTTCCTCTAAGAATAACTTTATAGCAGTAGATGACGACCCAGATACTATTAGATCCAAAATAAAGAAGGCTTACTGTCCTATAGGTGTTGTAGAAGGGAATCCTATATTAGAGATGGCAAAATACTTCTTAGAGTATCCACTAACTGTGGAAAGACCTGAAAAATTTGGAGGAAATATTTACGTTGAAAACTATAATATGTTGGAGAAGTTATATAGGGAGAAAGATATTCACCCGATGGATCTAAAGAACACTGTTGCAGAAAAGATTATTGAGATACTTACTCCCATCAGGGAAAAGGTGGAATAAAATTAAATACTCAAAAGAGTGTAGCAGGAGGTATGAGTTTATTTATCCTTATTATATCCATGGGTAAGTGGATTTATACTTTTTGATTTTTATCATAATTAATATTTAGTTTAGTAACCTGTCTAATTGGGAAGATCTTCTCATTTCCCCAACAATTATTTTTAAATAGTTAATAAATAATAAGATATAATAATTATACCAACTTCAATGGGATACCTATGGAAGAAGACAGAAAAATCAGAAAGTTACTTCACATCTTAAAACATACGGAGGAACACTTAGAAGAATTAATAAAATACATCGAGGAGTGTAATTACAACTCTGAACCCTATAAAACCATATACAACAAGTTAAAAGAAGAAAATGATAAATTAAGGGAAAAACTTAAAGGTTAAGATATCACTCTATCTATCATATCCATCTCCAAAGCCAACCTTATCTCCCTTGCTATCCTCTGGCCCATACTTAGGGGCTCTCCATGGTAGAGGAAAGAGTAAGGACTTCCATTCATAAATGAGTTTGTTCCCCCGTCTATTCTTGCACTCATCTCAAATACTATTAATTCCAAGTTTTCATTACACAGTGTCTGGAGACAGAAGGGCCCTATCATACCTGGAGGTACTATCTCCTTTGATTTTGCTACCAATCTATCTCCCATTTCAAAGACTTGAGGAAGAAGACTCTCCCTAATAACCACTGGGATATTACCTGTAATTACATAGGAAGGTTCTATATCCAATTCCAACTGATCCCTTGCTGGGATCCTAACTAACCCGTCAATATTGCTCTCATACCTACGATCTATACCCATAAGTTCCACTGTATCTTTAAGGGGGGAATAGAAGTAGTGAAGACAGAAGTTCGTCCCAACAACGTACTCTTCTATATGAACATTCTCCACATCTTGCTGAGAAATTACTCCCTTCTCTTTTAGTGTATTTATCTTTCTCCTAAACTCCTCCTCAGATGTGCAGATGAAGTATCCCCTTCCACCTCTTGCCCCTGGGAATTTAACTATCACTGGGGTATCTATCTCCTCTGGACTGTTGTATTTTCTTGGAATCCTTAAACCACTCTCCCTTAGGAGTTTCCCCTCGAGATCTCTCTGAGATTCCCATCTAAGTATCTTTCTATTCCCAAAGATAGGTACCTGAAACTCCTCCTCCACCTTATCCAGTCCACAGTATGCGATAAAGGAACCATGAGGTATTACTATAGTATTCATCTCTCTTAACGTCTCCTGTATTTCGTCCTTAGAAATATCTGAAAACCTGTCTACATACACAAACTTATCTGCTACCTTGAATCTCTTATAGGGAATATCCCTGTCTTTAGTGGTAATTACTACAGTGGAGAAACCTTCCAACTTAGCACCTTTAAGTATATGGAGGGAAGTATGACTCCCCAAAGTGGCTATAGTGATCTCATCTCTGTTGTATTCGTCGAATATTTCCAAGATCTCCCCTTTAGAGATTACCATTTTTTCACCTACGGTATATCGATCTTTGACAGAAATTTTTAGTATTCAGAAACATCAAATTTTTAGTTTTTATTATTTTAATCAATTTTTAATAATTTTATTTTTCAGTTAATTTTATTATCGATATAATTAATAATTTTAATTGTCTTTTAATCTCTCCTGATGTAGATAGTCTCTGTTGGGAATGCCATCTCTATACTTTCTCTGTCAAACGCCTCCTTGATTTTAAAGTTTATCTCATCTATGGTGTTGAGGTAGTAGTCAAATCCAAAGTTTCTTACGAAATACTCCACCCTGATATCCAGGGAGTATGTGTTGAACCTGTAAAAGGTTATCCTTATAGGAGGTAATGTACCAGGATGATTTTCTATTATCTCTCTGATGATCTCCTTTGCCTTCTTTATCTTTTCCACTGGTGTATCGTAGGTCAATCCAATATATACAAGTACCCTCCTCTTCCTCATCTCGGAGAAGTTTTCAATATTTACATTTACAAGGTTAGTATTTGGCACTACTATTAGGGAATCGTCAAAGGTCCTTATTTTTGTACTCCTTACTCCTATATCTTCAACTATTCCCTCTCCACCTTCAAACTTTATCCAATCCTTTATCTTGAAGGGTTTATCTACAAATATAAGAATACCTGCGATAAAGTTTTTAATAGTATCTTGGGCTGCCAATGCAACTGCCAAACCACCAATACCTAAACCTGCAAGAAGTGCTGTTATGTCATAACCTATCGTCTTTAATGCTGTAAGTATTCCAAGTATCACTATAAGTATCTTTAACAATTTCCTAAGTGGAGATATTAGTTGATCGTCAAATTTAGTCTCTGAGGCTTCTACTATGGGCTGGATGTAGTATTCCACTATATCATCTAAGAGATTCAGTGCAAACCATGTGGAACATAGGATAATAACAACTTTAATAGAGTTGTCTAAGATGGTGTGTAGATTGTCTGGAAGTGTTAAAAACTTAAGTCCAAGGTATATAGATGCTGCAAGTATAAATATCATTCCAGGAAATTCAGCGGCATCTAAGAGAATGTCATCAAATTTTATCCTGGATTTATTTACTAGATCCCTTAAAAATCTCTTAATAACATACCTGTATAACTTCATTAACAGGATTCCAAGGATAACAAAGAGTGAAAACGATATATACTGGTAGAGTGTATTTTTAAATATCAACGTATTTAGGATATCCATTACAATCCCCATGTATTGGTGTAAATAACAAAAATAATTAACAGTTTAAACTGTATTATAATAAATTAAACTGTATTATAATAAAAATAATATGGTAAAGACTCTTAAAAAGATTGATAGGAATCTCGTCTCACTTCTCCAGTACTACTGTAGCTCAATAAATAAGAGTTTATTTTGCATTAATTATAGTTAATTTTAAAAATTTTATTCGGAAGTATAAAAATTTATAAACTAATCTTTTTAATTATATCGTTGTCTTTTAATCTCAGTATTCTAAGTATTCTCAACACATCTGTTTTAGATATAATGCCCCTTAATCTGTCATTTTTATCCATGACGTAGACTCTATCGGAACTACCTAACTTAAATATTACATCATTTAAAGTAGCATCTTCTGGTACCGTTACAGGTGGTTTCATAATATCTCTTATAGCTATCTGATCACTCACGGTAGTAATATCGTTAAAAGATACAGTTCCAACAAGTTTTCCATTTTCTATAACTGGATATCCCATATACCTATACTTAAACATCAGATACACTAAGTCTCTAACAGAATCTGTGGGGGAGACAGATACTATTCTAGGATTCATAATATCCTTTGCCTTTATCTTATCGAATATTTCCTCTGCAACCAGTGCATTGTATTCTTGAGAAGCTCCATAATATATGAAGAGTGCAATGAGGATTAGTATAATATTGAAGGAGAGAACACCAAATAGGAGGAGAAGAAAAGAGAAATACTGACCTACTATGGATGCTATTTTGGTGGCCTTTAAGTAATCCATCTTTGAGGCCAGAAGAGCCCTAAGTATCCTACCTCCATCCATTGGAAAGGCTGGAAGAAGATTAAAAACTCCCAAAAAGATATTTAAAATACCGACTGTAGTGAGGAGGGGATAATTTATACCATTTATACGTAGTATAGGGCCTCCTATAAGGCTTGAGAGGACAGTCAAAGTAATACCTAGGAGGATACTAACTATAGGACCTGCGATGGCTATTTTCAACTCTCCCTTCTTAGGGATCTTACTCATCATTGCCATACCTCCAATGGGGAGGAGGAGTATCTTCTCAATATACACCCCATGCTTTTTAGCTACGTAGGAGTGGGCTAACTCGTGTAATACTACAGATGCAAAGAGGAATATATAGAGTATGAGACCATCCAAACCCCAGAAATAGTACACCAGCACAAGAAGAAGTATAAAGGTTATATGAAGCTCTATAGGGATACCCATAATTTTAGCTATTCTAAATGACAGCATAATACCTCCTTTAATGTTTTATATCTAACCCTCTTCTTTTTAATTCTTCGTATATTTCATCTGGAACCTCTGGACACTTCAACAGCTGGAGAGCTTTATCTCTATCTATTAATCCATACCTAACCATGGCGCAGATCCTTCTGAATTCAAAACTGTAGTCGTACTTCTTATAAAACTCCCTTATTGCAGGTGCTAGGACTAGACAGTTGGTAGTGTATCCTCCCAACTTAGAATCTTTCCAAGGGAGTTCCTTTAGGATTTTACGTCTCTCTTCATCTGTTAACTTATAACCTGCCAGTAATCTTACAACAGTTATTCCTCCCTCTAACCTTTTCAGAGAGGAAGTTCCAAAAGGCAACTCGTGGCCTGTAACTATTACGTCGATATTCAACATCCTTGCAATCTTCCATATTTCCCTCATTATACGCTCGGAACATCTCCTACAGGGGGATTCTCCCCTCGAGATAGTATCTTTGAAGAGTTCTGTAAAGTCCCTATTTAAAACCATCCAATCTATATTTAGATATCTTGTAATATTACGGCAGTTTTCTATAGCTTCATCTGAGATATACTTATTATCCACCGTGACACATAGAGGATTCACCTTGAACTCTTTGATCAGGAGATAGAGTGCCACCGTGCTATCCTTCCCTCCAGAGAGTGCTACTATACAGTGGTATCTATTTTTCTTTTTCGTATTTTTTAGTATTTCTTCTATTTCTTTTTTCATCTTTTGTGGATCCCTCGGATATTTGATGGAGTAGTAACATTCCATACAGATATTTTTTCCTTCGTAGTTTATTACCTTGGAGGTTTTACTGGTATTGAGGCAGATCTCACATTTTAATTCTTCTTTGTTGCTGGATTTTAAGAATTTGTTATTTTCCATAGTATCATAAACTTTAGTATTTAGTTTATGTTTATTATACTTTATCTTATCTTATTCCTTCATTAAAAACTGATAAAATATATTATAAGTGTAATTAATAAAATTAATAAAAGAGAAATTGTTATTTTGTCCAAGTAATCAGAAAGATATTCTGAGAGAATAGATATAAAGGGTTTAACATCCTTATTGTTTTTATTTTACGTTATTATTTATTATTTTTATTTTTTATTATATTTTACATGGTAGAACTATCCTAACTATAAAATCTGTCCTAACAACCTATCCCTGTTATATATAAAAGCCCTTAACAATCCCACACATCCTGTGATCATAACATCTCCACCAGGGTAAGCGTACTTCCCGTACCTTTTGAACATCTCTCTATTTGGTCCTGTAATCAGCACCTCCTGAGGTTCTATCCCTTCTAACACTACAGCACCATGGCCTCCATCTTCATATATATCCTCGTTTCTCAATATGCCCTCTGCAAGTCTATCAACTATATCCATCAACTTCTCAGGTGTAAGCATATTAGTATGGTGTTCAAATATACCTCTTATCTTTCCATCTTTTATGGAGACTCCTAACGTATGGCCGTTGCCAATATCTAACCCTATAAATTCCTCTATTCCCTCATCCATGGCATAGTCCAATATACCACAGATGGAGGCTATCTTACTGTCCATCACAAACCCCCTATAGCTGTTCTCTTTCAAGGTTTCTAATATACTATTAAACCTGGAAAATATACCTCCTTCCTCTACTATTATATAATTCAAAGGGTTGGAAAATCTCTTCAGTTGTTCCCTGAAGTAGTTAAACCTTGTAATTCTATCACTTTGCCCTTTAACAAATCCGTGATCCTGGCACGCAACAGCAACTACATCTGGCTTAAATTCTATCCCCACCTCCCAAAATATCTTTTTAAACATCTCGAAATCCAAATCTCCAAGTATTATATCTGGAGGATCCACACTATCCCTCAGTGTTATTCCCCTCTTTACCACCTCCTCTAAGTCGTCCCTAACAGTCCTTGCACATCTTTTAGTCATTATAACTTTATATCCCTTCTCTATATGTTGAAATATAGCCCTATTAACAGGACCTCCACCCATTACTTTACCGTCTATCTTTAGATCTTTCTCCATCTCCAAGATCTTATCAGCAACTATCCTCGTAGGTGATGGGAGAATTAACTTTATAGCGTTTTCAATATTGTCTCTCTCCATGTTTAAGTAGAGAATATCCTGGGTGCCTTTACCGATGTCTATACACATTATATCCATAGATTTCACCTAGTTATAATATCTGCCATGAGTATAACTTTTTAAAGTATAATAAAAAATTTATAATAAAAAAATTAAAAATAATATATTAGAATACTTTAAGAAAAAGATTAACAGAAAAATCCTGTTTTCAGTGCTCAATATAGTTTAGAAGAAGAAGTTATTTAAGTGTTTTAAGAATTTTTACTGTTTTATTTTAATTATTCTTCTTTTATAATTATTTTTATTGAAGGCAGTGGATGGTTATTGTTAATTTAAAAAGTATAGTATTGTCTATATATGTTCAGATAATTTTTTGCATTGTTTTTATTATTCTTTTTATTCTTTTTCATTCTTAATGGAGAGGTTGTAACTTTCTGATAGTATCTTAACAATACGCTCTCCACTTCTACCATCTCCAAAGGGATTCTCCCAGTTCCTATTCCTCCTAAGCATAGAATCTACCGCTTCTAAAATGTTTTCCCTTTCTATATCAACCAGTATATTACTTCCAACCTCTAAGGTTTCTGGACGTTCTGTGTTCTTTCTCAGGGTGATACAGGGAACTTTCAATATACAGGCCTCCTCCTGTACCCCTCCACTGTCCGTTAGGATCAACTTAGCATACTTTTCTAGGATAAGGAATTTAAAGTAGCCTGTAGGTTCCAGCATCTTTATATTTTTGTTCTTTTTTAACTTATCCCAGAGATGGTACTCCTTCAACTTACCCTCAGTCCGAGGATGAAGGGGAAATATAACTGTTTCATCGTAGTATTCTGCTACCTTAAGTATCCCCTCTACAATACTTTTCAATTTCCTACTGTTATCTGTATTCTCTGCCCTGTGGATGGTAAGTAGAAAGTAATCCCCACCTTTAACTATATCCAACATCTCCCCTTCAAAGATCTCCTCCTTCTTCTCTTCTGCAATTTTGATATTCTGAAATGTAGCATCCACTACGGTATTCCCAACCAGAAATACATTCTCTGTTATACCCTCCCTTCTAAGATTCTCTTCTGCAACTTCTGTAGGTACAAAGAGGTAGTTGGAGATGTGATCAGTTAAAACTCTGTTTATCTCTTCTGGCATACTTCTGTCGTAACTCCTCAATCCTGCCTCAACATGGGCAACTTCTATCCCTAACTTTGTAGATGCAAGAGCACCTGCAAGGGTGGTGTTTGTATCTCCCTGGACAACCACTATCTCCGGTTTTTCCCTTATTAGAACCTCCTCTATCCCTTCAAGCATCATCCCTGTCTGTTTTCCATGGGAAGCAGATCCTACCTTTAAGTTGTACTTAGGCTCTGGAAGGTTCAACTCTTTAAAAAAGATACGATTCAAGTTCTCGGAGTAGTGTTGATTGGTATGTATAACAAAGTAGTCTATGTTTTCTTTTAATTTTTCCAACTCTCTTATTACGGGAGATAACTTTATTATCTCGGGGCGAGTTCCAAGTACGATTCCAATTTTCATTCTAAAACACCAATGAAGTATTTTCAATATTGATCTTTCCTAACGAGAAATTAATAATTAAAAAAATAATAATATTTTTGATCTGAGTTAAATAGAGGGAAGAATAGAGATACCTATTTTTTCAGGATTGACAACCAACATATTTATAAATCATTTAATCTACTTTTTATATAACCTACCACCTCCTCTATCTTTACCCTCTCCTGTTCCCTGGTGTTTCTATACCTAACTGTAACTGTCCCGTCCTCTAAAGTTTGACCATCTACAGTTATACAGAAAGGTGTTCCTATTTCATCCATCCTCATATATCTTCTACCAATTGCCCCTCTATCGTCATATTGAGCAACTATACCTTCCCTCCTAAGAGCATCCTTTATACTCATGGCTATCTCGGGCATCCCGTCTCTATTTACCAGTGGGAACACACCAGCCTTAATAGGTGCTACCTTAGGTTTCAGATCTAGATATACTCTATCTTTCTCTTCTCTGTAGGAGTGCTCGAGAAGACAGTAGAGTATTCTATCTATACCGTAAGATGGCTCAATTACATGGGGCAGGATCTTCTCTCCTTGTATCTTTTTAACAACCTTCTTTATCTTTACATAGTCCTCAAGGATTTCAAACTCTTTAACTTCTCCATCTTTATCAACCTTCAGTATATACCTACCCTTTTCCTTTAACTCTTTTACCATTCTCTCCATTTCTTCAATATCCATCTCCTTCAATCTCTCCTCTACAAGTTTTAAATCCCTCTTAAATATCCTTCCAACCTCTCTGTAGTTCAACTCTATTTCGTAGGTTTCAACTTCTCTGGGTTCATCGTATTCAACGAATATTCTCAGATCTACACCGCTGTGGTTCATATGAGCCCTTAGATCGTAATCTGTCCTATCTGCAATACCTACACACTCTATCCATCCAAACCTCTCCGTATATATCTCTGCATCCCAACAGTCAATTGCATAGTGAGCCATCTCATCTGGCAAGTGTTGTCTAAACCTCAACTTTTCCACATCTATACCTATATCCATAAGGAACTTCTTGGTAAGGACTATAAAGTATCCTATTGCCTCATGTCTAACTATTCCCTTCCTTACTGCTTCTCCTATAGTTATCCTTATTATCTTCTCATTCGGATCTATAGATTTATCCATCTGCCTATCTGCTGGAAGTAGAGGTACAATCTCATCTTCCACTTCTTTAAATTTCTTATGGGTTTTCTCCTTGGGGTGGACGAAGAACTCTCCCTCAGCCTGGTTAAATTCCCTCAGCCTTATAACACCCTGCCTCGGTGATATTTCGTTTCTATATGCCCTTCCGATCTGCGCCACTCCAAAAGGTAGTTTATTCCTAAAGAACCCTGCCAGCCTCCTAAATTGTATAAATATTCCCTGGGCAGTTTCTGGCCTCATATACCCAGTTCTCTTACCTCCTGGTCCTATGGATGTAACGAACATAAGGTTATATCTCTTCACTTCTCCCAACTCACCTCCACACTTTGGACACCTTATATTGTACTTCCTTATAAGGTCCTCTAATTCCTTTAGGGACTTCCCTTCTATATTTACGGATACACACTCCTCGATAATATGATCTGCCCTGAAAGAATCCAAACACTTTTTACACTCTACAATTGGATCTGTGAAATTATCTATATGCCCCGACGCCTTTAAAACCTCGTAAGGTGTTATAGTTGGAGAGTCTATCTCGTAGAACTCCTCCCTTACAACGTAATATTCCCTCCAGATGTTTATAATATTGTTCTTAAGCATGGTGCCAAGGGGACCATAATCTACAAAACCTGCAATTCCCCCATATATCTCAAAAGAGCTCCAGAGATAACCTCTTCTCCTAGCCAGATCCATTATCTTTTCGTACTTATCACTCTTCATGATATCACCTGATAATAATTTTAATTTTTAAGTTTCAAATAACAAAGTATAATATTTATAATATTACATAAAGTAATTAAAAAGGATAATAAAAATATTTTATAGTCAGGGGCGAAACTATTTATCTTAAACAATAAACTATTGACGATCCCAAATAAAAATAGTAATTAATTATATGAGGAATAATTGACAATCATGAAAAAATAATAAGTTAAAGAAATAATCCTTGCTTTTTAAGAGTTTTCTATCTTTTTTGTTGATTAATTTTTTACTATATTTTTGTTGAGATTCTCAATGGACGTTGTTGGTTTAAAGAGTTTATTACTATAAATGCCAATCCTGTTAGGAAAACATTCCTTCCTCCAAATAAGTTTTCTTCTCCAATACTATTTTTTTAACAATCTTTTCCCAAATTTTTATTATTTTTTATAATTATTTTAATTTTTTATAAAAATTTTTAATGAAAACTGGGAAGGGGCTATTTACTCTTTTTATCTTCATTCTCTCTCATAATAACTAATTCTTCAACCTGTATGATAACGTTCTTAAGTACTATTTTTACATTGGGAGGCAACCCCATAAATCCACCAGGTAGGGAGATAGTAGGTACTGTTATTTCACCTTCAGATGGTACAGGTGTTACATATTCTACTCCTATCTCTTTCGATCCTTCTACTTTAGACTCTACAGACTCATCTAATTCTACAGACTCCTCCACTTCAACTTCACTCTCCTCAGAAATTGATGACCAGTTCTCCACTACTGGATGATTTCTCTCTTTCAAAAACTTCTGGAGTTCGTCTATATTAGATACCTCTTCCTCAGTTGCTATCTTATCTCTTAGATCCTCAGATATTGCATCTATTACTTTCTCCTTGAGATCCTTAGGCATCCACACTATCCTCTTCCATCCCCCATCTGCCTGGAGGAACTTAGGAGATTTCATATAAGCAATACTTATACCACAGAAACCTTCAACCTGTTGCCCTCCACTGCACTGCCCTGCTAAACTTGAGAATGGGACACCTATTGGAGTTTCCCCCTTGTAAGCCCTATGTACTATACCAAATCCATCAACTTCAGGGATATAGAAGGCGATAGCCTCGAAGCATCCACAGGAGGTGCAAGGTTTCTCTAAAGCACTGTGTAGGGCAACAGATTCTATAGCCCCCTGGGATTTGCTACACACTATATCGTTAACTCCCTGGTAGATACCTTTTATATCATCGAGACATTCTCCCTTAGGTATCTCGAATATAGGCCCCTCTGGATCTATCTTGGCAGCAGCCCTTGCATCTAAGTAGTTTATACCTCCACAGAGTGCAGGTCTATCTGGAGTTATAACACACACATGAGTAGGTGCGAAACTCTGACACATGATACAGCCGTAGAATACATCTACATCTTCCTCGTGAATGTTCCTCGTCCTCTCATCTCTTTCAGCGTATATTTCCTTAGCCTTCTCCAACTCTTCCTTAACCTTCTCAGGATCAGTAATTATCTTAACATCCACATGTTTAATGAAGGGAAACTCTCCTTTGAACATCTCCTTTAAAACTTCTCCTATGTGTTTCAACCTCAATCCCTTATTGAAGGCATCCTTACTTATTCTTATCCAGATGTTGTCCCTCTGGTTCAGATGCATAACTCCTTCGATGTAATTGAAGAACTCATGAACCCTTCTTTCCAACACACCTTCTAAGTCTTCCTCTAATCCATCTCCACTGACATTTACTATAACTGCAAAAGGTACTCTACTCCCCTCTTCAATCTTATCTAGATCATCCCCTATAACTTCCACCTTATCAGAAGCACTATCTACAACCTTAACCAGCTCAAAACCATAAGATTTAGGTCCCGCCAGTTCTACATACATATCAGGTTTTCTTATCCTCTCCCCCTCATTCATTGGCCCTACAGATACAGGAATATCCATCTCTTTCACCTATATAATTGTATTATATATTTATCATTATCAATCATTATAATTTAGGGTTATATCTACTATCTTACTCTATTTATATCTTATTGTGAAAAATATGGAATATAGTAATAACGACATATATTTATAATGAATTAGTCTATAACAGAATTAGTAATACCAGTAGTAAGTGAAATTATGAGTAGAACAACCTACGAAATCGTAGAGTTAATATACGCCCTGAAAAGACAAAGAGTAATAATATACAGCGTAGGTGTGTTATTTTTAATATCTTTCTTAGTTTCCTATATACTGATTTTAAACATCCCCTGGGTACAGAATTTTGGAAAAGAGATGCTTATGGAGTTTTCAACATCTCTTAATTTGAGAAATATGGGAAATATGGACATGGAAAGGATATTTTTCTTAATAATGGAGCATAACTTCTATGTAAATATGTTAAACTACATACTCAACATATTTTCGACTTTTGTGATAGTATTCAACGCTTTCATCCTGGCGTACGTTCTCTCTATCAGTAACCCATTAATGTTCGTTCTCCTTATATGCCCTCATGGTATTGTAGAAATCCCTGCTTTAATATTGGGAAGTAGTGCAGGTATTGTTCTCTTTACATCTTTCATAAATAGATTAAAGGGCAACAACTTCGAAGCCAGCGCTCAGTTTTGGGACTCTCTAAGATTATTTTTTGTTTCCATGGTATTGTTTACAGTGGCAGCATTTATCGAGAGTTTTATCACCTTTGGAATTAAATCTTTACTTCTATAACTCATGAGTGTAAACCTTTTAAAAATAATAAAGAGTAGTAATAATTAAAAAGAGATCTCATCCTGTTTCACCAGTTATTTATTGTATATATGTTTATTTAAGATCCTCGATGATTGTTGTTAGTTTAAAGTTTTGATTAAAGTTTTGGTTTGCTATCACAAAAATAATAAAAAAATGAAAAAAAAACTCCTGTTGGTATGAGTTACATCTATATTGTTAAGAAGGAATTAATAAATAATTATCATTAATAATGAAATTAAAATTATTTAAACCTCATGTTTCTTTACATGCTTAGGACGATCCTTCTCCTTGTCTATCTCTATACGTTTTAGAACAGCATCTAAGGCATCTTTTAACACTTCGATAAAGTCCCATCTCTGTTTCTCTGTTACCAGTACGATATCTTCTCCTTCCATTTCCATTCTCTTACTTGTGGATAACTTAGGACGTCCTTCCCCAACATAGAGTTTTCTTGGAGTTTTAACATATACTTTAACGTGGTAGTAGGATACGTCCCCACCTTTAGCATGTTCTTTCTTTACAGCTATCTTTATCCAGTGGAGTTTCCCTGAATATTTAACTATTTTCTTAACTTCTGTCATTAGTATTCTCTCTGCCAACTCCTTCATACTCTCATCAAATTCACCGTAGATCTCCACCTCTACAACCCTTTCCTTTCTCAATTCCCTGATATATTTCATTATATCTATTCTTGTAACTATACCTTTCAACATTCCCCTCTTCATAATAGGTACTCCCCTTATGTCGTACTTCTCCATAATTCTGGCAACCTCTGGGACGGTAGAATCTACCTCTGCACTGATTAGTGGAGTATTCATAATAATGGAGACTGGTTGAGACATCCTTGGGATTTTCTCTCCTACCACTTCCCCTACTGTCATTCTTCTTTTAGGTTTGTATATTTTTCTGAGTATGTCATCCTCTGTAACCATTCCTACAGGGTTACCATCCTTATCAAGTACTATTAATCTACCTATGTTATGTTTTCTCATTAAACTCCTCGCCTTTCCTATACTCTCATTTTCATATATGGTGATAGGATTTCTTGTCATAATTTTTGTTATCTTAACATCCTTTAAAAGTTCAGATTTACCTACCCTACTCATTATATCGTAATCTGTAACAATACCTACTAACTTCCCTTCATCGTCTACCACTGGTGCTGCCCTCTGGCCACTGTCTATTATCTCACATACAGCATCTATTACTGGAGTATTCTGATTTACGCAGTGAGGTTTAAACATGAGAGTCTCTACATTTTCATTTATCGATGATGCTAAGAGTAGATCATGTATAGTTACTAAGTATATATTTTCTTCCTCGTCTAACACTATCAAGTTGTGGAAGTGATGTTTTTCCATTATCCCTATAGCCTTGGATATAGGAGTATCTGGAGTAATTGTAACAGGATCCTTTGTGGCAATCTCTATTATTGGTTCATTTAACATTTCTCTCACCTCGAAGTTATTAAGGAAATTATATATCTTAAGAATATTTAAAGTTTTTTAAATCAACATCTAAATGTGGGAAGATGTCTTCTGCAATAATTCCTGTTTCACCTTTGAAATCTGCAAAATCACGGTTAAAGAAAATTTTGACACTGGAAGAGAGGAAAAATCTTATAAAAAATATGCTTCTGGATGTTTACACTGGCTTAAAAAATGCCTGTAGTAGTATCTACGTTGTAAGTAGAGATAGAGAAGTACTTTCGTTCTCAAGGGAGTTGGGAGTTATACCTATACCGGAGGAAAACACAAGAGACCTTAACGATGCCCTCCAATATGCCATTGAGAAGATAGAAGACAGTACAGTAGCGATAGTGCCTGCAGATGTGCCTCTCCTTAGGAGGGAGAATATTGGGAGGTTGATAAAGAAGGTAGAAAATAGAAAGAGATCTGCACTTATATGTCCATCGAGGGGAGGGGGGACAAACCTACTGATTTTAAATCCTAAAGATATTATAAAACCTTCTTATGAAGGTTTCAGTTTTTTAAAACATCTTGAACTTTGTAGGAGAAACAGGGTAAAATTATATATATATCCTTCTTTTTACATCTCTATAGATATAAATACTCCAGAAGATTTAGGTGAGATCTTTATCCATGGAAAAAATACCTATACTTACAGGTATCTAAGGGAGTTAGGAATATCCACCTTCCCCAGACACTCCTCAGCTGGGAGGTTTGTAATTGTTAGAGATTAGAGTATCTAAATTAGGTTAATGTCGAAATCTCAATAAAGATTAATAACACTAAAATTATTTGGTTGGGCAAAAATATGGAAAAAAATATTTCTGAGTACATTATAAATTATATCAAAAATAAAAAAGGCTATATTGAAAACAGTAACGTAGTAGAGGTCGGAATAGGTTATTACTTTAAGGTGGCAAAAATCCTCAAAGGTTACGGGATAGAGGTTACAGTAGTAGATATAAAGAGGGAAGTGGTAGAAAGGGCAAAAAGGGCAGGACTGAATGCACAACTAGACGATATATTTAATCCTAAATTGGAAGTATATAAATACGCCGATCTTATATACTCCATAAGACCTCCCAGGGACCTTCAACACCAACTCCTGAAAATTTCTAAGAACTACGAAGTTCCACTACTTATAAGACCCCTATCTGGTGAGTATGTTATAGATGGTTTAAAGTTGGTCAACTACGGGGGTGAGGTGCTCTATATATATGAACGGTAAAGATTTATATATCTTATTTCCAAAAAGTTGCTATTATTATATTTATAATTTTTAGCGTAATCTTTATATAATAGATATTAAATAGTAGGTTTGCTTTAATTTTGTCTTTAAGGTATTTTTCGAAACACAGTAATTTTTTAATACAACTTACTGTTTTATAAAGTAGTTATTTACAGGAGGCTATAAATATGGACAGAGAAAAAATATTAAAGGCTGTAAAGGAGGCCCGTTCTTCTGCCAAGCCTCGTAACTTCATACAGTCTGTAGAGTTGATAGTAAATTTAAAGGAGTTAGATCTTACAAAACCTGAAAATAGATTGAAGGAGCAAGTAGTACTGCCCCATGGGAGAGGTAAAGAGGCTAAGATAGCAGTTATAGCAAAGGGTGATCTGGCAGCACAGGCTGAGGAGTTAGGTCTCACTGTAATAAGACAGGAAGATTTGGAGGAATTAGGGAGAAATAAAAAACTTGCTAAGAAAATAGCAAATGAACATGACTTCTTCATAGCCCAAGCAGATATGATGCCTCTTGTAGGTAGGTTGTTAGGTCCAATACTGGGACCAAGGGGGAAGATGCCCCAACCTGTGCCACCAAATGTTAATTTAAAACCCTTAGTAGAGAGACTCAAAAAGACTGTAGTTATAAACACAAGGGATAAGCCCTTCTTTAAGACGTTGGTAGGTAATGAAAAGATGAGTGATGAAGAACTAGCTGAGAATATAGAGGCGGTTTTAAATGTACTACCTAAGAAGTACGAGAAGGGGCTTTATCACGTCAAAAGTGCCTACGTTAAATTAACCATGGGACCGGCAATCCCAATAGAAAAGTAGGGGGATAAAAATGCCAGCGGTAGAATCTAAACATAAAGTAGCCCCTTGGAAGGTAGAAGAGGTAAATAGGCTAAAGAAGTTACTTAAGGAGGGTAAAGTTGTAGCCCTGGCAGATCTTATGGATGTGCCTGCCAGGCAACTACAGGAGATCAGAGATAAGATTAGAGGTAAGATGATACTTAGGATGTCTAGAAACACTCTCATAGAGAGGGCAATTAAGGAGGTTGCAGAGGAGGCTAACAACCCGGAGTTTGGCAGACTTGCCGATTATATAGACAGAGGGGCTGCTATCATAGTTACAGATATGAATCCCTTCAAACTCTATAAAACACTGGAGGAGAACAAAATCCCTGCACCTATAAGGGGAGGAACTGTTGCTCCTTGTGATATAGTTGTAGAGAAGGGATCCACTGGAATGCCCCCAGGGCCATTCTTGGGGGAGTTGAAGAGCGTTGGAATACCTGCAGCTATTGAAAAAGGTAAGATAGCTATAAAGGAGGATACGGTAGTAGTTAAAAAGGGAGAAGTAGTGCCCCATAAAGTTGCAGTAGTTCTCGCCACTTTGGGTATAAAACCAGTTAAAGTTGGTATAGATCTCTTAGCAGCCTATGAAGATGGTGTTATCTATACACCAGATGTACTGAAGATAGATGAGGAAGAAGTCATTCAAAATATACAGAAGGCATTTACTAACGCATTTACCCTATCTGTCGAAGCAATCATTCCAACTGCAGAAACTATAGAAGTTATTCTCCAGAAAGCCTTTAACAACGCCAGAACTTTATCCATCGAGAGTGCATACCCAACAAAGAAGACTGTTGGAGATATTCTTGCCAAGGGGCACTCTCAGATGCTTGCCCTTGCATCAGAACTTAGTGATGACGCCTTAGATGAAGAGTTGAAGGAGTTGCTCTCTTCAACCAGTACATCAACTACCGAGAAGGTAGAAGAACAGGAGGAGAAAGAAGAGAAAAAAGAAGAGGAAAAGAAGGATGAAACCTCAGCTGCAGTTGGATTGGGCTTGCTCTTCTAATAGAAAATGTTATATATTAAAAGATCAATGTAAATAGAGAATAAATCTCTGGAGGTGTATAAAGATGGAATACATATATGCTGCATTAATACTACACTCAGTAGGTAAAGAGATCACAGAAGATGGGATAAAATCAATACTCTCTGCAGCAGGAGTAGAGGTAGATGAGGCAAGAGTTAAGGCATTAGTAACTGCATTGGAAGGTATAAACATTGATGAAGTCCTAGAGAAGGCAACTGTAGCTCCTGTTGCAGCTGCTGCTCCAGCACCTGCACCTGAGGAAGAGAAGAAGGAGAAAAAAGAGGAGAAGAAGAAAGAAGAGAAGAAAGAGGATGCTGCAATGGCTGCAGCTGCAGGACTTGGCGCCCTCTTTATGTAAACTTTTCTATTTTTTTATAATCACCTATATTTATATATTTAGATATGTTGTAGAATAATCCTATAAATATTTATATTAAAATGTTTTTTATATATAATGAAAATTTTGCACTAAGGTGGAATTGTGGAACCTAAAATAAACATTGTAAATGTTGTGGTATCTACAAAGATAGGAGATGATATCGATCTAGAACATGTTGCAGATGTATTGGATAACGCAGAATATGAACCTGAGCAGTTTCCAGGTTTAGTCTGTAGATTAAACGACCCCCGGGTGGCACTGCTAATATTTAGAAGTGGAAAGTTAAACTGTACAGGAGCTAAAAGTAAGGAAGAAGCTGAAATTGCCATAAAAAAGATTATAAAACAGTTGAAAGAGGCAGGTTTTGATATCGAGGAAAATCCTGAAATCAAGGTACAGAACATGGTTGCCACTGCCGAGTTAGGCACTGAACCAAACTTGGATGAGATATCTGCCTTAGAGGGAACCGAGTATGAACCTGAGCAGTTTCCAGGTTTAGTTTATAGAATGAAAGATCCTAAGGTTGTGGTGCTTATATTTGGAAGTGGAAAGATTGTTATTACAGGTTTAAAGAGAAAAGAAGATGCTTACAGAGCCTTAGAAAATGTTCTAAATATGTTGAAGGAATTAAAAGAGACGTAGGGATAGATGTGATAGTTGTAGTAGATTACAACGCAGGTAATTTAAGGAGTATTGTAAAGGCTGTCGAGATATATTCAGGAAGGGAGAATATTAAAATCTCCAAGGATCCAGAAGAAGTATTAAGTGGAGACAAAATAGTATTCCCAGGTGTAGGGAACTTCAAAAGTGCAATATTGAATCTATCTAAAAAATACGGTAAGATGTCCTTAAGGGATGCCCTACTTGAGAGTATAAAGAATAAAGTACCATTCTTAGGTATCTGCTTAGGTATGCATCTACTGATGGAAAGTAGTGAGGAAGGGGGAGATTCAAAGGGACTGGGCGTAGTAAAAGGCAACGTTGTAAAATTTAGAGGTGTGAAAAAGATACCTCATATGGGTTGGAACAGTGTAGAGTTGTTGAAAGATACACCTCTATTTGAAGGTATAGGAAATAACCAGTACCTCTACTTTGTACACTCCTACCATGTAAACCCTTTAGATGAAGATGTTGTAGTTGGTATATCTGAATACGGTTATAAGTTTCCCTGTGTTATTCAGAAGGAGAATGTATATGGGACACAGTTTCACCCCGAAAAGAGCGGTAAGATAGGTTTGAAGATAATAGAAAACTTCATAGAGTTGATTTAATTTTTATTAATAATAATTATAGGGATTAAAATTTAAAAAAAATCACCTAGTTACTTCTTAGTTACTTCTTTCTCTTTAGAGGTATGTGATCTCACCATCCTTATAGATGGGTCTCTATCTCCAGAAAAATTCTCCTTTCCATGAACACTTCAGGAATATTTCAAAGAAAGGTATAATAATATAGTTTTTATTTCTTTCTAACTATTTTTTATTAATATAAATTTAAAATGTAATACTCGACTATAAACTCCTCTTTAGATAAACAAAAAAATATTTAAATAATAAACTAATATGTTATTTGTCACTTCTTAAAAAATTGAAACACAGTAGGTGATAGATTGGGGAGAGTTAGACAGGCATTTATAAAGAGGGTAGGTAACGAACTTATAGAAAAATTTGGGGATAGATTTACAACAGACTTCGACACAAATAAAAAGATCGTCGAGGAGGTAGCCCTTATATCTACAAAGAGGTTGAGAAACAGAATTGCAGGGTATATTACTTCAAAGATAAAAAGATTAAAAAAATAATTAACTCTGGAGATGATTTTTTATGGAAGGGGTATTTCCTGCAATAATAACCCCATTTAAAAACAACTCTGTGGATTACGAAGGATTGAAAAAAAATATAGACTTTCTAATAGAAAACGGTGTCAACGGTATTGTAACAGTAGGTACTACAGGTGAATCTCCAACTCTCTCTTACGAAGAACATAACAAAGTTATTGAGAAGACTGTCGAATTTGTAGATGGAAGAGTAAAAGTTATTGCAGGTACAGGCTCAAACTCCACAAGGGAAGCCATAGAACTCTCCAAATTTGCCAGAGATGTTGGGGCAGATGCCCTACTCTTAGTAGCACCCTATTACAACAAACCTACCCAGGAAGGTCTAAAGAGACACTTTGTAAAAGTTGCAGAAACTGTAGATCTCCCTATAGTTCTCTACAACATACCTTCGAGGACGGGAGTGAATATTGCACCTGAGACTGTGAAGTTTCTTTATGAGGAGTGTAGTAATATAGTTGCTATAAAGGAGGCAAATCCTAACCTCTCCCATGTATCGGAAATTATAAGTATCTGTAATATAGACGTGCTATCTGGAAACGACGAATTAACCCTCCCAATAATAGCGTTAGGAGGAAAGGGAGTAATAAGCGTCCTCTCGAATATCTTACCAAAGGAGTTTGTAGATATGGTTAATTATGCCCTAAAGGGCGACTTCTCTAGAGCCAGGGAGATACACTATAAACTCTACAATATTATGAAACTTATGGCTGTGGAGACTAATCCGATACCTATAAAAACTGCTATGAATATGTTAGGTATGCCTGCAGGTGAGTTACGACTGCCATTATGTGAAATGTCTCAGGAAAACAGATTGAAGTTGAAAAAGGCTCTTGAAGATATAGGACTACTAAAAAGTTAGATAAGGGATAAGATGGTAGATAGGGAGAAGGTGGAGAAGGAGGCAGAAGAGATCGTAAGGAGGTTTTCCGAAGTTCTTGAGAGGTACAGTTTCGAGGAAGTGGAAGAGTACTACATACTTGAGTGTAAAAACGTCCTGAGGATGGATGCTGAACCCTCAGTAGATCCATCTTTCAGAGAAGATGTTCTCAAGATAGCCCCAAAAACAAGAGATGGTTACATCGTCGTTGAGAAGAGCAAGTGGGAATAAACAGAAACATTTTTATTTTAGTACTGTGATTATTAAAGAGAAAATTTTAAAAAATAGAGGAGCGTGATAGCATAAAAAGAAGTTCAAGGAGATGGAAAAAGAAAGGTAGGATGAGATGGAGACACTATAAGAAGAGATTAAGAAGAAGGAAGAGAGAAAGAAGGAACAAGAAATAATTAATTGGTCTCTAACTTATATCCCTTAAATCCTCCAATAAGTCTCCTAACCTTGTAACCAGCTAACTTAAGGATTGTGGCCATTATCTGACTTCTTAACCCACCCCTTGCACAGAAGATTACAATAGTTTTATTTCTATCTAACTTTTTTATCTCCCCAAATATTCTCTTTAGATTTTTCTCTACGATGTCAAGTGCCAGATCTATGGCCTTCTCTTTTCCCTCTTTTTTGTAGATTTTCCCTATGGTTTCATATTCTTCATCTAAGAAAAGGGGTATATTTATAGCGTTAGGTATAGTACATCTTTTATACTCTCTAGGACTTCTAATATCTATTACTATTACATCCCTCTTATCCATTCTCATAAACTCATCTAAGGTAATAACATCCTCTACCAATTCGCCACCTATATTCTCCAAGAAATTTTTTATATCTATTCTCTCGAAGTAGATGCTGTATTCCCCATATTTCTTTACACCGAAACCTTCGCCTTCAAGAAACTCCTTAGAAGATCTCAGTATGAAGGATGCCAAATCTCCACTTAATTTTCCAGCAAGTATTTTACTACCGTCTGTTATCATCTTTCTCCCTGTGTTTAGCACTATGGCTAAAACTACATTCCTCCTGAAGGTTATCAGTCTTGCTAAGATCTCCTCTTCCATGATATCCCATGATACCTTAACTTTTCTTCTATAAATTCCTCTATCTTTTTTACAGACTCCTCTACATCTCTGTTATATACTACCAGATCTGGCTCTATCTTCTTGATACTTCTTATATAGTGAGATCTATACAACTCTTTTTCAATTAACTCTGCAGCCTCGTAATACCTATCATCCTTAATTTTCTCCATTATTTTATCTATCTTCTTTATAATATCTGGGTTTTTGAAACTTCTTCTCAATATAAAGATCCTCTCCAGTAGAAGTTTTTTCTCTTCTTCGTTCTTAGGTTTATACCAGGATACTAACTTTTCTATCTGATACTTATATGGACAGTCTATAAGGATCTTGTATGTGTAGTTTTTAACATCTGCCAGTAATTCAGGTATTTTCAACTTCTTTATCCCTCCTATCTTCCTACCTTCGTACTCTACAATAAAGTATCCTGCCTTCTGACCCTCTTTGATCTTCTCATAGATCTCCCTGTCAAACTCCTCCTGACTTGCCATATTTAGATGGTAGAGATCTCCCAGAATACTACCTCTTGTTCTAGCTATACTTTCTATATTTATTACAGGGTGGTTTCTCTCCAACTTTTGAAGTATCTCGGTTTTTCCACAGCCAGTTTTTCCAAACAATCCAAAAATAACTACCATAAAACATCACTATAAAAGGTGAATAAATAACTATATAATCGTCAGATTAAACCTAATATATCATAACGAAATATATAACAGTTAAGAGAAAGAAACATTCTTATTTCTATTCACGTTGAAGTTGTTAATCCTCTCTCACTTCATCCACCTGTCGGGGTATGTAGGAACAAATTAAGTCTTGAAAGGGCATTGGCTGATATTATCTCTTCGTTTTAGGTTACTTTTTAATCTTTTTATAGAGCAAATTACTTAACCTAACAATATCTTCAACCCCTAATTTAAATACTCGTTCTTTCATGTTGAAGTCTAAACTATCTATTATCCCCTTCAGCTCCTTCTCTTCTAAATCTATTTCATGTGCCGAATCAAGTAATGCTCTCTTTACAGTTTTGTTCTTATGTTGAAATAGAGCTCTAAGTAAATTTTCAAAGAACTGAGAGTCCTCCAAAGGAAGGATATCTTCAGGTTTCTTTTTTGTGATCTTCACAACTGCAGAGTACACCTTAGGTCTTGGAAAGAAAGCCTGGGGGGGCACCTTACATACAAACTCCACATCTGCGTAGTATTGTATAGCTACACTTAATCTTCCATAATCCCCAGTACCCTTTTTAGCCATCATCCTCTTAGCAAATTCATACTGATACATAAGAACAGCCACGTCAAAGTCATACCTTAGAAGTTTAAAAGTTATAGGAGAAGATATCTGATAGGGCAAATTTGCCACAACCTTGTTAAAATCTAAGGTATTAAAATCTACTTTCAGAGCATCTCCCCATACAACCTCGACATTCTCGTACTTAGAGGTTATCTCCCTTGCAAAGGGCCCTAACCTTCTATCTAGCTCGATGACATACACCTTTTTAGATCTCTCCGCTAACTCCCTTGTCAATATTCCCTTTCCAAGTCCTATCTCTAGTACCCTATCCTCCCTATTTACCTGGGCAGCATCTACAACCTTTTTTACTATATTTATATCCCTTAAAAAACACTGTCCTAACTTCTTACTGTATTTCATGATATCACAGGGTGTGTTGTCAGATGCTATATAACTCTTATATACAAGTCATAAAAATAATAATAATTTAATAAAGTTAGAGTAAAAAAATAGTTATAAATAAAAGAGAAAAAACTATTAAAAATTATCAGAGGTCTCACTATAGTTTCCAATACATAATGTAGTTCGGAGATGGGATTTAGTTTTATTTTTCACTGTATTTTTTTATTTTTTATTATTTTTTTGTTTTAATTTTGTTTATGGCTATAATTATTTTTATAAACTATATTATTATATTATTCTAAAACTGAGGGAACAGGTCTTTGAAATATTATAAATATAAATAGGTGATACCATGGTAGAAGTGTCTATCATAGGGGGGTCTGGATATACAGGGGGAGAACTGTTGAGGATTCTCTCCAACCATCCAAAAGTAGAGATAAGGTATGTAACCTCCAGAAAGTTAGATGGAGTACCTGTAACTAAGATACACAAAAACTTAAAGGGCATGGAACCTTTAGAGAATTTAACATTTAAAAACATCCCCCCTGAAGATATAGATTCAGATATTGTATTCTGTGCCACACCCCATGGAGTATCTATGAAGATAGTGCCAACTCTCTATGAAAAGGACGTAAGAATTATAGATCTCAGTGGAGATTATAGATTTGAGGATATAGAGATTTATGAAAAGTGGTATGGTATAAAACATACGGGAAAACTTGATGCAGTATACGGTCTACCTGAAATCCACCGGGAATCTATAAAGAGGGCTAAACTTGTTGCGAACCCCGGATGTTTCCCAACAGGAGCTATTCTACTCTTGACACCCCTGGTTAAAGAAGATATTGTTGAGGAGAATATCGTTATAGATTCAAAGACTGGAGTAAGCGGAGCGGGGATATCTCCTACAGACACCACTCACTTTCCTAACATAAATGAGAATGTCATACCTTACAAAATTACCTCCCACAGACATACACCAGAGATAGAGAAGGAGTTGAAAAAGTTATCAAATAGAGATATAAAGGTATTTTTCACACCCCATTTAGTACCTATTACAAGGGGTATACTTACAACGGCTCATGTGTTCTTGCGTGAAGAGATAGATAAAGAAGGGCTAATAGAAATATACAGAAAGTTCTACAGGAGAGATCCCTTTATAAGGATATTTGAAGAGGATATACCATCTCTAACTGGGGTTAGAGGTACTAACTTCTGTGATATTGCCATCGAGGTGGATAAAAATAGAAGGGCGGTTTTAGTCTCCGCAATCGACAACCTGGTAAAGGGAGCCAGTGGGCAGGGAGTACAGAATATGAATATAATGATGGGATTTGATGAAAGAGAAGGTTTGTGGTTTGGGGGTTTAGCTCCTTAAAATTTTTTATTGGATTTTATCTTAATATTTAATGGAAAATTTAGGTTTAAATCTGATCATAACTAAGATAGGGGGAATAATGATACTACATCTCAGGCCTTCACCAATAGCTGCATCCATGTATCAGTTAAGGGACGTAGGAGCAGATGCTATAATACTTCATGGTCCAAGTGGATGTTCCTTCAGAACTGCCAGGCTGTTGGAGTTAGATGGTGTTAGAGTATTTACAACTGGAATGGATGAAAACGACTTCATATTTGGAGGTAGTGAGAAGTTAGATTATACTGTAAAATATGTTATAGATTATCTCAAGAGGAATAATAAAAAGAAGAAGTATATCATAGGTATAGTTGGTACCTGTCCCAGTATGATAATCGGAGAGGATCTACACCTACCCTGTAAGAAGTACTCTGATGACAGTGTTATCATTGTCCCAGTGGAAGTGCACAGTGGAATGGGAGATAACACTATAGGAGCTATAAAAGCTATGGAGGCCTGCCTACGTGCAGGTTTGATAGATGAGAAGGAGTTTGAAAGACAGAAGTATATCTTACAAAAGGCTACAGAGGTGGAGAGAAAGAGAGGGATGGCTAAGAATAAATACTTAAAACCTACTAATGAAGACGATCTGGAGAAAGTTATAGAGGTTTTTAAAAATTTAAAAAAAGGTGTAAGAGTACTCTGTGTACTAAATGCCAAAAAGGAGACTGGATACCTCTTTGCCCATCCTTTAATAGAGATCAATAGATATATGGAGAGGAGAGGGATAGAGGTAATAAACATAGCTAACTTAGATCCAAATGTAGGTCTTAAAAAGATAAGGGAAGACGCCAAGAATATACTTAGAGAGTACAGGAAAAGGAAGATAAATATAGATTACATTACAGGGGGTTTAGATGAGTATCCTATAACTGGAGAAAAGGTTGTAGATATAGTGAAGAAAGTTGGAGGAGATTTAGTGGTAGTCTCTGGAGTACCTCATGCTGTGCCGATTGAGGAAGTAAGTAAAGGTAGAATAACTGTAGGTATAAGCGATGGACCTAGACTGTATTACCCGATAAAAGAAATGTATCACTACAGTATAATTGAGTTAGATGCACATGCAAAGGTATTAGGTAGGAGAACTTTAGTGAAGTCGAGATTCGGGGAGGTACTAAGATTTATCTCAAATGATTAGTAAATTTTTAATTATTATACATTAATCAATTATAAATTACAATAATTAGAATAAAAATTGTTACTAAAAAGAATTCTTTTTATGAAAATGTGGATTTATTAAAAGTATGTCCTAACTCAGGGTTTGAGAATTTCAAGGCTTTTAAAGATGGAAGATTCTATGTGTCAAAACCAGATTTATGTATGGAGACAAAGGATCCTGTAGGATACATGAGAGATTACGCTAAGATGATACATCCTGAGCTGTTCCCCGATGGGGATAATAATTTAAAGTATTTTGAAAAAATTGTAGTAAATTTTCATCTACAATAGATCTTCTTAATCAAATATCTTCTTTCCAGTGCTCAGAAGAGGCTTATATATAATTTATTATTTTTGATTTTTATTTAAAATATTTAAAATATATATAAAATCGGGATAGAATGAATCTAAGGAAAAAGATAGTAACTTCTCTCCTTTACCTCTTAGGGTTGGTTATTATTCTCGTTATAATACTCCACGTTGGAATCTCAAAAGTTGCCTCTGTACTGCTGTCTATAAATCCTTATATATTTTTATTAGGAGTACTTCTCTATTTCTTAGGGTGCTTTATTCTTACCTTAAGATGGAAGGTTATTCTATCTATAAGCAATTATAAGGTATCTCTTAAGAATCTCTTCCTACTGATTATGATGGGACAGTTTATAAACAATGTAACTCCCTCAATGAGAGGTGGAAGTGAGCCCTTTAGAGCATACTATCTTTCAAAGTTGGAACACATCCCAAAGTCTATATCCTTCTCCAGTGTAATAGTTGAAAGGATTTTAGACACTGTTGCTTTTTTAATACTTTCTCTCCTTGTGATTCTTTACTTTATGATAGAGGGAATTCCCCTTGTAGAAGAACTTGTATTGGTGTGGTTACTAATAAGTATACTCATGGCACTTAGTATATACATCATAATGCATAGATCCCTTCCCTACAGAGTGGCGTCGAAGTTGATTGGTTTAATATCTTCTATATCCTCTAAAAGTATACCTGAAAGGGAGATACATAGGTCTATAGAAGATCTACAGCAGAATATACTTTTTCTCCACAACAACAGAAAAAGAATGATACTACCATTTATCCTTACTTTCCTCTGGTGGTTCCTCGATATATTCAAAAATTACATACTCTTTTTGTCTATCGGTTATAGAGTATCTCCTATAGCACTGTCTTCAACCTACTTAGTCTCCCTACTTGTAGGTATCCTTCCTACACTGCCAGGTAGTCTCGGAGTATCTGATGCTGTATCTATAACTCTCTACTCCTACTTTGGAATTCCCCACTCTATTTCCACTGCAGTTACCCTCTTAGATAGGGTAGTATCTTACATAATACCTACAATATTGGGATTTGTTGCATACTATTTAATAAAAAGGATGACGAATAAGGTGAAACAGTGATTATAAGGGTTATTACTGGGAAAATTATGAAATCCTTAGAAGCTTTTAAGGGGTCAAAACCCCTATATGACAGGGACGGTCTTTTAATTGTCAGAGGTATCTGTAGGGATAGAAGGTTTGAGGAGTACAACTCAATTAGAGATTATTTAGAAGATAAATTAAAGGAGAACGGTTTTGAGATTGTAAATGACAGAGAAGATATAGAGTTGTTTGTAGATAAGATAGATAAAAAATTGAGAGGTAACAATAACTCTATATATCCCGATGCTTTTGGTTTCGAGAGATTAAAAAGATCTTTTGAGGAAATGGGATGTCTCTGTGATTACGTTATAGGTAGAAAAGGAGATATCATAGTGGGAATAAGTATGTGGTATGATAAAGTGAAGAAGGAACCTAAATTTGTAGAAGTAATATGTTGTTAAAAAATGATAATTCAAATACTATTAATATAGCAACCATCGAGATCTCAATATCCTAAATAAAAATAATAATTATTAAGATAATAATTATTAAGGAAATAGACAGAGATAGGATTTGTAGTAGGAGAGTCGAGAAGTGTAGGGAGTTCTGTTAACTTTTATTATTTTTTTATTTTTACTTTTTAACAATAATCGTTAGTCTTCCTAAATATCAATAAATCGACAAATGTCTAAATAAAATTTATTCTAAATCGAAACTTTTATATAATTAATGAAAAAATCATAAACTATGGATAAAATAAAGAGGCATATCATAGGAGATATCGCACTATCTGATAATATTGGGAAAGGTCTAAAGAAGTGGAGGGAGATATTTAACATCCCCCAGATAGAAGTTGCCAAGTACCTTATGGTATCTCCTTCTGTTGTAAGTGACTACGAGGCTGGTAGGAGGAAGAACCCAGGTATCAACATTATAAAGAGATACGTTGACGCTCTAGTGGATATAGACAAGAGGAGGGGAGGAGGTACTATAAGGGCTCTCCAGAGGATACTTAATCCATCTTCCATGGAACCTATCCTTCAGATAAAGGAGTATAAAAGTCCAGTTAGGATCTCGGAATTCCTGGAAGTAATAGAAGGGGAACTCCCAAATTATCCCAATAACGAAGAGGTCCAAAATTACCGTAGGGAGATGGAAGAGAAGTTAAATAATTACATATTTGGTCATACAGTTGTAGATAGTGTAAAGGCTATATTGGAGATGAGTGGACAGGATTTTCTAAACCTCTACGGTTGGACAACTGAGAGGACTCTGATATTCACAAATGTATCTACAGGTAGGAGTCCTATGGTTGCCATAAGGGTAAGTTCTATAAAACCTAGGTTAGTGGTTTTTCAGGGGGTATCTTACTTGGATAAACTGGCATTGAAATTGGCGGAGATAGAAGGTATTCCACTGATCGTTACTAAACTTTCGGTGGATGAGTTGTTGGAGAGGTTAAATAAGATAAATTAGGTGATCCGATGAAGGTTGGTATTATAGGTTATGGAAGTTATATTCCCAAATACAGAATAAAGGTGGAAGAGATTGCAAAGGTCTGGGGAAAGGATCCAGAACCTATAAAGAAGGGTCTCATAGTTTATGAGAAGAGTGTACCAGGGCCAGATGAGGATACTGCTACTATAAGTGTTGAGGCTGGAAAGAACGCCCTTAAAAGGGCAGGTATAGATCCCAGGGATATTGGAGCAATCTATATCGGTAGTGAGAGTCATCCCTATGCAGTAAAACCTACTTCTACCATAGTTGCGGAGGCTCTAGGTGTTACACCAGATCTAACATGTGCAGATCTAGAGTTTGCATGTAAAGCTGGAACTGCAGGTATTCAGATATGTATAGGGCTTGTTGGAAGTGGGATGATAAAGTACGGAATGGCAATTGGGGCAGATACTGCCCAGGGAGCACCTGGTGATGCCCTTGAATACACAGCTGCGGCGGGAGGAGCCTGTTATATAATAGGGAGTAAGAAAAAGGAGATAATTGGGGAGATAAACGGTACCTACTCCTTTACAACAGATACTCCAGATTTTTGGAGAAGGGAAGGAAAACCCTATCCAAAACATGGTGGTAGATTCACAGGAGAACTAGCCTACTTCAGACATGTGATAAATGCTGCAAAAGGTATAATGGAGAGGATGGGCACAACTCCAAAAGATTATGACTACTGTGTATTCCATCAACCTAATGGTAAGTTTTACATAAGGGTCGCCAAGTACTTAGGGTTTAAAGAGGAACAATACAGAGACGGATTACTTACACCTTACTTAGGAAACACCTACTCTGGTGCTGTACCCTTAGGTCTATCCAACATCCTGGACAGTGGGAAAGAGGGAGATAGGATACTTGCAGTATCCTATGGAAGTGGGGCTGGAAGTGATGCCTTCGATATTATACTTACCGATAGGATAGAGGAGGTAAAGGATAAGGCACCTAAAACCATAGACCTACTTAATAGAAAGAAGTACATAGATTACTCTATATATCTCAAGTACAGGAGAGGTATAAAGGTATAAAGGGATAGTATGAGGGATGTAGTAATAATAGGATACGGCCAGACAAAATTTGGAGAGCTCTGGGAATCCTCCTTTAGAGATATAATAGTTGAGGCAGGAGTTAAGGCTATTGAAGACGCCAACATAGATGGTAAGGATCTAGATGCCATCTACGTTGGAAACATGAGTGGAGGTCTCTTCGTAGGGCAGGAACATATATCTTCCCTTATTGCAGATTATGCAGGTTTAACGCCCCTTCCCTGTACAAGGGTTGAGGCAGCCTGTGCTTCTGGAAGTTTAGCCCTTAGGAGTGCATACCTCTCTGTGGCAAGTGGGCACCATGATGTTGTACTTGTAGGGGGAGTTGAAAAGATGACGGATATTACAGACGCCACTTCTGCAATAGCAGCAGCTGCAGACCAGGAGTGGGAGGCATTTTTCGGTGCAACTTTTCCTTCCCTATACGCCATGATGGCGAGGAGATACATGTACGAGTACGGTCTCACCATGGAAGAGTTATCCATGTGGAGCGTTATAGCCCACGACCATGGATCTAGAAATCCCTATGCCCAGTTTAGGTTTAAAACCACATTGGAGCAGGTTATAAATGCACCTCCTGTTGCAGAGCCTTTAACACTTATGCACTGTTCCCCAGTATCAGATGGTGCTGCAGCTCTTATAGTATGTGATGTAGAGAAAGCTAAGGAGTTCGTCTCCAAGGACGATATGATATATATAATAGCCTCCACTCAGGCTTCAGATACCATCTCTCTCCACAGCAGGGAGAGTATAACAACCCTCAAGGCTGCAAAGGTGGCGTCAGAGAAGGCTTATAAGATGGCGGGGATCACTCCAGAGGTAGTAGATGTTGCAGAAGTTCATGACTGCTTCGCTATAAACGGGTTGATACTACTAGAAGATCTAGGCTTCTGTAAGAAGGGAGAGGCTGGGAAGATCGTTGCCGAGGAGAAGGTAAGGGTAGATTGTGAGGATTTCGTTACAGTTAATCCCAGTGGAGGTTTAAAGGCGGCAGGACATGCCCTTGGGGCAACAGGTATAAGACAGGTTGGAGAAATATACTGGCAGTTGAAGGAAGATAAGAACTGTAAGGATAGGCAAGCTATTATAAAACATGGTTATGGAATAACTGCAAATGTTGGAGGAACTGGAGGAACTGTATGTGTCCATATACTCTCTAACAGTAGAAAATAGGTGAAAAGATGTGCAACCTTAATCTCTATTTAAATGACCAGTTGGTTATGGAGGATGTTATGCTTGTGGAGAAGAGGGGTGATAAAATTGTCGCCACAGATCTCTTTGGGGAAAGTAAGGAGTTTCAGGGAGAGATCGTTAAGATAGACCTAAACAACAACAGGATACTGATAAGAGGTTAATACTGGTGATACCTTGGTAGTGAGAAGTTGGAGACATATAAAGGAGAGATACTGCCTCATTGGAACTAAATGTAAAACCTGTGGTAGGATATTCTTTCCATCTAGAAATATATGTCCCTACTGTAGGAGGAAGGGAGAATTAGAGGAGTACAAACTCAGTGGAAGGGGAAAGGTATATACTTACTCTGTAGTGCATGTTCCACCTAAGGACTTCGAGAGGATGGCACCTTATGTAATAGCTATTGTAGAATTAGAAGAAGGCCCAAGAATAACTGCCCAGATAGACTGCAAACCAGATGAAGTATATATTGGCATGCCTGTAGAGGTTGTATTTAGGAGAATAAAAGAGGATGGAGAAGATGGAATAATTCATTACGGGTATAAGTTTAAGCCCGTGGAAGGTTAAAACAAAAATTTTTCTGATACAACTGTTAAAAAATTTTCTATGTTTTATGATATTTTCTATAACTTTTCTAGAAATAAAAGCCCTGTTTTAATCTTATAGGCAATAATTATCATTATTCTTAATTAATCATGAATAAATGATCATTTAAATAAAAAAATAAAAAAATTAAAAAGAATGATCTTCTGATATATCTTAATACAACTTTTAATACTACAAATTTATAACCATAATTCTTTAACCCACTGGAGAAAATAGAATTATTTTCGTTATTTATTTAATTGTTATTTATTTTAATAATCCATATATCACAAGAACTCCTAAAGGTGGTCCCCACGAAATGGGAGATTACCTTCGAAGGGATCACTTACAGATGTGTGAAATGTGGATACTGCTGTAGTTGTAAAAATTGGAGAATATATCTTCCATACTTCGACTATATAAAATTGAGGGAGTATTACTCAAAGTATATAGAAGATAGTAAAATACTCCACTTTAATAAGAGGTTGAAGATCGGTAAAAGAGGGTGCATCCTATTAACCGATGATAACCTCTGTAGGATCCAGATAGAAAAGGGATACTCCTACAAACCTACAATGTGTAAACTCTTTCCCTTCAGTTTTAGAGTAAAATGGAATGGAGATTTTCTACTTATCATTAAACATTACTGTAAGGGTATAATGTTAGGGGAGTGTAGTAGAGAGGTAATCAACTACGCTATAGAGTGTTGTGAGGAGTTATACCTGGATCAGCTGGAGAGAATAAGACTTATGGGAATGGAAACTTCTACACGGTGTAAGTTAGATGAAAGGGAGTATATCACCTGGGAAGAGAGGGAAGAGTTTGGAAGGTATATATTTAGTAGTCCTAACTTGGATGAACTCTGTAGAAGATGTATGGAGATAGTGGATCTAAACGTATCCAAGGATATTATATATATTAAGAGAAATATAGAAAGGAACGTTACTAAGAGATATAACAATTGCAACTACCACTATTTTATTAACAGTGGCGTAAAATACACCCCTAAAAGGAAGAAATATGTAGAGACTAATAGGTTTGGATTTATAGAAAAGGAAATTATAAGATATTTAGGAGAATTAAATAAGAGGGAAATTTTTAGGAAATTATCCTTTAAAGAGGAATTATATAGATTAGTTATGATAGGCAAAAAACTTAGTAGGTATAGAAATATTTTTGAAGGGGAAGGGGTAATTGATCACGATCTTACAATAAATGGATCTCTATAAAGTATATCCATATTGCAGTTGAGACTAAACTGAGAAATAATTATTTTTGAAATCTTCAATAAAGTGGTATAAGTATGTTCTATAATTCGTTTTTTTATTTTATGTTTTCCCTTCCATGTATTTTCCATAGATATGCCATGGTTTTTATATAATAGGCTATATTAGTATATATATATCAGTTTTATGGGTTTTTATAATTTTTTATTAACATATTTATTGGATTTCGACATAATGAAGTTTCTTAATTTTCCAAGATAAGTATAGTATATATAGATTATATATAAGATTATTAGTGTAGTAGCATACATAGGGTGATACAGTGGAGAGTTATATTCAAAACCTATTCGCAGAGAGGATTGGTGGAAAGAATTTTGGTAAAGAAGAGGTAATCTATAAATTCGAAAAGATAAAGAGGGCTAAATTAGAGGCTATGAGAAAGTATCCAGATGTAGAGTTAATTGATATGGGTGTAGGGGAACCAGATGAGATGGCAGATCCTAGAGTTATAGAGGTGCTCTGTAGGGAGGCTAAGAAGTATGAAAATAGAGGTTATGCAGATAACGGGATACAGGAGTTGAAGGATGCCGTCCCAGAGTATATGGAGAAGGTGTATGGTGTAAAGGGTATAGATCCTGTAAATGAAGTTATCCACTCCATAGGTTCAAAATCTGCCCTAGCTTATATAGCTGCTGTATTTATAAATCCAGGGGATATCACTCTTACAACTGTACCAGGTTATCCAATAACTGCCACCCATACAAGATGGTACGGCGGTAAGGTATACAACCTCCCACTCTTAGAGGAGAATAATTTTCTACCTGATCTAGAGAGTATTCCAGATGATGTAAGGAGGAAGGCGAAGATACTCTATTTAAACTATCCAAATAATCCAACAGGCGCCCAGGCAACTGTGGAGTTCTACAGGGAGGTTGTAGATTTTGCACAGGATAATAACATCATAGTGGTGCAGGACGCAGCTTACGGTCCTCTAACGTATGGTAGTGAGCCTCTCTCTTTCTTATCCATAGAAGGGGCAAAGGAGGTAGGAGTGGAGATACATAGTTTCTCAAAGGCATTCAATATGACAGGTTGGAGATTGGCATTTCTCGTAGGAAACGAGTTGATTATAAAGGGTTTTGCAACTGTGAAGGATAACTTTGACAGTGGACAGTTTATTCCTATCCAAAAGGCAGGTATATACTGTCTAAAGCATCCTGAGATCACAGAAAGGATAAGGAAGAAATACGAGAGACGACTTAGAAAGATGGTAAGGATATTTAGAGAATTAGGATTTGACGCCAAGATGCCTGGAGGAACCTTCTATCTCTATCTGAAGGCACCTAAAGGTACCAGGGATGGTAAAGTATTTAGAAACGCTGAGGAATTCTCCGAGTATCTTATAAGGGAGAAACTTATATCTACCGTGCCATGGGATGATGCAGGGAGCTATATAAGGGTAGCAGCCTGTTTCCCTGCTTTTAAAGATGGTAAAGTATCTGAAGAAGAAGAGGATAGGATACTTGAGGAAGTAAAGAACAGACTTTCAGACGTGGAGTTTATATTTTAAGAAATTAAAAAATAATTATAAAAATAATTATTAAAATTAAAAACAATAACTTAAAACAATAATTAAAAGAAATAAATAATAAAGAATAACAGAAAAAAGATACAAAAAACCTATTGAGAAAAGATTTAATAGAAATACTACTACTTCTCCAGCACTCAATATATATCCCAGGTAATAAGAATTATTTTGCTTTTTCCACCTGTTATGTTCTTTATTTTTGGTAATTATTATTTTTAATTTTATAATTTCTAATTATTCTCTGTTTATAATTATTATTTTTTTAACAGTTGCTGTCTGTTTGTTTAAAAAAGTCTGTTCATAAACTCATAAACTAAATAATAAAATAAAAAAATTCTACTCCTGAAGATTGGAAGAAGGCGATCTCCTGGATAGGATGTAGTTTTTACTTCATATTTACTAATTACTTCCATTGGGATTTTTATAATTTTTATTTACTCTAATGAGAACAGAAGATTGTATTACTATTTATGACTTATTATATTTCACTACACTACCATAAAAATAAACTATACAACTCCTCCTCTCAAACAACCTAATTACTGAAAAACAAAAGCAAAATCAAACCAAAAACTATTCTATATATTCCAAAGGGTACAAAGTTATATCTCTTTACATACTTCAAAAACAGTCTAACTGTGATTAAGGTTATAAAGAAAGTAATCACAAATCCCAGTATCAAGCTGTATATATCTCCAGTGTTTAACTTTCCAAGATTCTTATATATACTAAAAAGTGTAGCAGTTAGCATTACAGGTATTGCACATAGGAAGGAGAATTCTGTAGCTGTTTTCCTATCTAAGTTAGATAATAATCCCCCTACAATGGTGGCACCTGAACGGGAAGTACCTGGAATAAGGGAGAACACCTGAGCAATACCTACTATCAATGACTGTCTGTAAGTTATATCTTCTAAACTTTTAGTAGTACTTTTATTTTCCCTGTAGAACTTCTCAACAATGAGGAACACTATACCTCCAAGGATAAAACTTAGGGCTACAGTAGTAACAGAGAATAGATTTATTATCTCTTTATAAAAAAGTAATCCAACTACACCAGTTGGTATAAAGGATACAATTATCTTCTTCCACAGGTTTAAACTCTTTCTAAGTTTTTCGGCGTACTGGTAGCATACTGCAAGTATTGCTGACAACTGTATAGTTATTTCAAAATTTATATGGATACTATTTTGGGGGATATTGAGTAGTCGAGATAATACTATCATATGACCTGTCGATGAGATAGGTAGGAACTCTGTGACTCCTTCTACAATACTCAGAGTTATCACCTGAATTATATCCATAGATACCGCCTTAGCGAGTTTTAAATTAGTTATAAGTGAAATTTTTAACATTCTCTTTTATTCGAGATTATAAAAATAAAAAAATTAAAAATTTAAAACCTAAACTTTTTATTGTTTTTAATATATTATTTTTGTCTCCTTATTTTAGGTGTCTGTACGAAAGGTTGTGCCGGTATATATAATGTTATGTATATTTGGATAGATGTTATCATCTCTACTAAAAAAATTGAGAACAACATTTTAGAAAAATATATTAATTAAAGGATAGAACCTAGTTGATAAAACCTGTTCTTAAAAGGTTTTAAAGTACGAAAAAGCATTAGTATCATTAATAAATTTTTATGATAAATAATAAATTTATGATAATAATAAAAATATAATTATTTGAAAATATAATTAAAAAAGGATTAACAGAAGAGTTATTATTTATATTAAAACCTTACTATCTAATCTCCATCTCAAACCCTACAACTGGATATTCTAACTGGAAGTTAAGTATCACCTGAGGATTTATCTCTCCAAAGTATCCAATAATCTTATTATCCCCCAAATCAACTATTTTAACACATCTCCCAGGTATAAATGATGGATGGTTGTAGTTCTCCAGTTTATACTCTATATTTAACTCCCTCATTACACTTTCCCCATAGCTCTTTACTTCGTTGAAGTTCGTACTGGGATGGGTTATGACAAAGGCTAACTTTGTAATATTTCTACAATTTCCTTCTTCATCTACTACAACAACATCTCCTACCTCAAATATCTTCTGGGGCAACTCATTTACCTTGTTTATATATAGGGTTTCTAAGAGGAGTGGTAGTATCCAGGTTCTAACAACCCTGTGCTCTATAGATGCAGGTTTCAACACTTCGACGTATTCCTTCTTATCTACCTCCATATCCATCCTTTTGAAGAGCACTTCCTCATTTGAAAGTGTTAGATTTACAACTTCGTAGAAACCATGTCCTATCATAATACTTCTAACATACTCCAACTTCTTCTCCAGGGGATGTTTCTCTCCCACCGTAAATACCTCTGGGAGTGTCCCTGTAAATCTGTCGTATCCGTAGTTTATTGCAATCTCTTCTATGAGATCTACCTCCTGGAGTATATCTACCCTATAAGGAGGTACCTGGACTGTTATACTATTTCTATTGTAGTTATACTCCCCTTCCATCCTACCTTTTCTCAGAGTGTTTATTATCTCTCCGGGATTCAGGTTTAGCCCTAATCTTTCATTTACAAGATCTACAGAAACCTCGTAAGTTTGAGGTGTAAGATCTGGATACACCTTAGAGTAATATTCTCCACCTTCCTTCTTTATGTTTAATTTAACTGAGTGTATATTACCGCCCCTGTCTGCAAGGGCACAGAGAATAATATTTAAAGTACTTTCAACACTATGGATCTCAGTTCCTGTGACGTCTATCAGTAGATTTCTCGTCTCAGTTGTTACCTTTGTAAGATTTCCATTTATTATAGGAGGCATGGAGAGAACATTTCCATCTCTATCCAATATTATTGGATACCTATCTTCAGGGACAAGATGTCTGTATTTTATCCCCTTCTCGTGTTTCTCCAAAATCTCTTTTGGTGTCATTTCCCTATCCCATCCTAAGGGCTCAAACTTCAACTCATCTCCAGACACCTCTTTATAGTAGAAGGGAGGAGTTATCTTATCCAAATCGTGGATACCTATCGCAACCTTCCTCCTATCCCTTCCTATTGTCCAGTGAAGTTTCTCCTGGAGATCTATTAAACTCTCTAAGAGATAACTGTCAATATTTAGGTTTTTTACAATAGCAAAAGCACAGTAGGGCCTACTACTTACTCTTTCAACAAATACCTCCACATCTGATGGATAAATCTGATACCTCGGCATACCTACCTCAATACCTATAAAACCCCTGAAACCCCTAGCAAGACCTTCAACACTTAGATAGTCAGGCCTGTTGGGATTTACAGAGAATTGAATTACTTTTTCTTTCCTACCATCTTTAACTTCTTCGAATATTCTTTCAACCTCTACGCCCATCATCGGGAACTTCTCCTCTACAGTCCTATCTGAGAGGCTTATATTAACTAATCTCTCCAGATCCCTCTTTACAACCTTTACAGTTGGCATAACATCACCTTTTAGTAGTAGTCAGACTCCATTAACCGCCTTATCCTATTTACACCATCTATCTCCTTAATAACCTCTACAACTTCTTCAGGTACTAAATGTTCCCATCTCTCCCCTTCTAACATTCTCCTCCTTATCTCCCTACCAGAGTACTCACTTCGATTGTACAACTTAGGTTTTTTAACTGTATACCCTTTCTCCATAAATAGCTCTCTTACTAAAGGATTACCTGAATACACCACATCAAATGGAGGTGTTAGAGCTTCTACGTATGATACCCAGATGGCGTTAAACTCTATATCATTTATAGGGATTACATAGTATGGAAAATTATATTTCTTAAGGGTTTTAGTTATCATTATTATTCTCTCTCCCGCTGTAAAGGGATCGTTAAGAGTATGACTCTTCTGAGCACTTCCAATCCCTATAATAAGTTCATCTACTTCCTTTGATATCTCTTCTATAATAGAAAAATGACCCTTATGGAAAGGTTGCCACCTCCCTATTAAAAACCCTCTCAACCTTTCACCTTGGAGTAAATATCCTTTTACACCTTGGACAGATCACCTTTGAGCCTACGTAGTAGAATCTGTATCCACATTTACATATGGTATTTTTGACCTTTAGATCTCTTAAATGAATGACTATGTATTTATTTATATCATCCCCATTTTTAATTAAAGGAGAATCCCTAATTAATGCTGATTCCAAAGTTTTCGATATATCTATGTCTAAGTCTTTAGCTATTTTAAGTATTTCTTCATCTATCGGCATACTTGTCCTATCTTTTTTGTTCATTTTAAGAACCCTTATGTTAGTATATAATCAGTATACTGGTATTTAGAAATAGTATTTTAAGTTTTCTGCCTAAACAAAAGATGATGAATACAAACACAGAAGAATCTCAATCAGGTAACCATAAATGACAGAAGAAAAGAATACAAACACAACTTTTTCTGTAATTGAGGGATACTCTTCAGAACTCAGTCTTCTTTCTAAAGAAGATATACATTACAAGATTTTCAGAAGTTTCTTTGGGATGATTGGATTGAAGAAGTGTTAACTAAACATACTTTGTAGATATGCTAAATGACATGAAACTTAAATTAGGAGAAAATGTGGAAAAATGAACGACAAAACAGATTATTAGAGATTTTTACAAAGAATGGATTAAGGAAAAATACAGGGAAAAAATATATAACAGGATTCAGGAGGCAATCCACAAACTACCACCAGAAGAACTCAAAGAGATTATTACGCTTATTATCAAAAATGATCCAGGAGTTGGACTAAAAATTGCAAAATTGATTAGAAAGTATTGGGGTAGGTCAAGTGGGGAATATTAAAGTTAATTTTTCAGAATTAATTCACTTACTCAGGGAGGTTACTAAGAGACTTATGCAAGTTAAAGATCTCTGATATTGTGGAATACCTAAAAAAGACATTCAACATTAATATATTTACCAGATTAAACATCTTCATTCCATTAACTGATAATAAAAAATAGAAAGAACTAACTAGCCTTTCTCTTGAATACTTGGAATATTATATGAAAAATATCACAGATCTACCCAAGAAGTCTCGTAAAAGGTACCGTTAACCACTGTGTATACAGGTACTCCTTTAACTTTCCAATTCTCAAAAGGTGTGAATTTAGACTTAGATTTAAACCTTTCCCCTTTTATTGTAATCTCCCTCTTTAGATCTATAACAGTTAAATTTGCCTTTTTTCCTTCCTTTAATCTATTGTCTATATGGAATATCTCCCCAGGTTTGTTAGATATGAGATTTACAAGACGAAATAGGGAGATTACACCTTTATTTACAAGGTTCAACATCAAAGGTAGAAATGTCTCAACACCTGGAATACCTGAAGGACATTCTTTTACATCTCTACTTTTCTCCTCGTAGGTATGGGGGGCATGATCCGTCGCTACAATGTCTACACTTCCATCTATCAGTCCTTTCATAAGTGCCCTGTTATCTTCTTTAGTCCTTAGAGGAGGGTTGAATTTACCAAATCCCTTTAACTCCTCGGCCATATCAATATTTAGGTATAGGTGATGAGGAGTAACCTCCAACGTGATTTTAACATTCTTAAATCTTTCCCTTACCTTCTTTATCAGATCCAGTCCCTCCTTTGTAGAGATATGACAGAAATGAATATGGGGTTTTCTAAACCCTAACCTATCTATCTCCTCTAAATATCTCAGAATCTCCCTTATTCCTTCCACTTCACTCCTCTTATCCCTAATTCTACAGTGATCTATCCAGGAGTTTAAGGGGTATCTTTTTTTATTCTTTTCTATTACATCCTTATGTTCAGCATGGATTGTAAATACCTTATCCTGATTGAGAATACTCCTTAACTTGCTGTAGTCCCTTATAAATAGATCTCCAACAGATTCAACCATAAATATCTTGTAGGATTTTACCTCTTTTATTCTATCTAAGTAGTTATTCTCAGTTACACCGTAGTTAAACTCTATGTTCACTTTACTCTTCTCCTTTCCTTCTCTATGCTTCTTATAGAATCTTTCTTTTGTAGTAATAGGGGGGTTGTCATTTGGCATATCTATAACATATGTTATACCCCCATTTATGGCAGCCTCGCTACCTGAAATAAACCCTTCCTTCCTGATATCGTTGTATCTAAAATGGACATGAGCATCTATAATTCCCCCCATAACTATCTTATTTTTTAGATCAATTACTCCATCTTTTTTGTTGATATCTTTCCTGATTTCTTTTATAATTCCATCTTCGATTAGTATGTCTCCTTCTATAATTCTGTTATTCATTAATATCTTACAGTTCTTTAGAATCAATTTTGTCACCTGAGATAGGAATTATTGCCTTTATTAGGATATTCCTGAGGTTTTGAAGAGGAGATTGAAAATTTCTCTTCGTTGACAGGAGTTACTATTGGAATCACCGTTTTTCCGAAAATTTCCCAATAAATTCTCATTCTGTAATATTTATTTTATATCCGCTTTTCATATTTTTAAACTTATGAGTAAAAATAGTTTATTACAGTAACAAACAAAACTTTTTAAATTAAACAACTTCAAATAAAAATATTGATAATAATTAAAGTAAAAAGATTAAATAAAAAAGACATAAAAAGAAAAATTTAACAGGAATCTTGTTCTCACTTCACCAGCACTCGATGTAGCCCAAGAAATTAGAGTTATCTACTTTTTTACCTATTATGTTCTTTATTTAGGCGTTTTATAGATTTTTATTTTATGATTGCGAAACTAAATGTTTTTTAGCATTTAACAGTTTTTTATTTTTTTATTCTATTTTTTATTTTGTTATAATAATAATTGTTAGTTTTTTATTTTTGATTGGGAAGTGTGATTATAAAAAATTTTGTCTGAAATCCTAAACACTTAGAAGGATTGAGACTCCTACTGTTGACAGAACCTTATTCCAAAATTTTAGTGAATCTAGACTCCTTTGAAAAAGAAGAATAAGAGGTTCTATTATATTTTATTTTCTAATAATGTCTAAAGCGATCCGAGGGACGATGGTGGATTTTACTTTTCTTACTTTTCAACCAATTCAATTTATCTTAGTTCCTATACTGTAATCTCCTATTAAACCTCTGTATATATTACCTCTTTTATTACCGTTGAATATTAGTACTTTAACCCCCATCCTATAGGCCTCCATTACTTTCAGATACATACCACCAGTTACATCTTCCTTTTCAGAGGTCTTTAAACATTTCACAACTTTTCTGATATTCTCTGAGTTGATACACTTTATAACTCTACCTTCTAGATCTAACACTCCATCTACATCAGAGGCATGGAGACTTATATCTGGTTTCAACTTTTTACTCAGATAAGGTAGTATATGATCCCCAGAGAATATTTTATAATCTTTCTTATTGGATATTACAATATCCCCATGGATTACGGGTACCAGCTCTCTCTCTACCATACCTTCTATTACATAGGTATCAAAATGGACTTCTTTACCTCTAAAGGCCACAAAGGAGGAAGGTTGTATAGAAACTCCTGGGACACCGTACTCATGAAGGGTATCTATTACCAAAGTATTGAACCTCCTCATGGCTTTCTGAATTTCCCAAAAACCACTATCCATATTTTCAAATCTGCCGTTTTTGATATACCTCTTTGCCACAGGGTGACCAAAGGAACCTCCCCCATGGATAAGTATCAACTTTAACTTTTCCTCTCTTTTTAAGTAGTAATCCATAGCCTCCCTGATCTCCATAGCCATCCTTTCTAAATTATCCCATTTAATAGAGTAAGGGATGTTTTTATTACATAGGACACTACCTCCAATTTTGAGGATTGCAAACATGTTATCCCATACTACAATTTTTTATAAGTTATATTAATGATAATGACAATAAAAATTATAACAACATCCTTTCTAATATATATCTGGTGAAAGTATGTTTATAAATGGTGAGTGGATATTTAGGAATGATTTAGAAGTTTTCAACCCTTATAACTTAGAAATCATAGGATATATACCATCCTTGAGTAGAAAGGAAGTTAAGGAGGCTATATCCATAGCTCAGGAACATAAAGAAGTGATGAAAGAGTTGTCTCCCTCTAAGAGATATAGTATTCTCATGGATATAGCAAGGGAGATCCAGAGGAGAAAGGAAGAACTCGCAAAGATTATATCCTTAGATGCAGGGAAACCTATAAGGCAGTCTATAATAGAAGTGGATAGGTCTATAAGTGTATTTAAACTTGCAGCCTTCTACGCCAAGGAGATGAGGGGAGAAACTATACCCTTGGATGATGGAATAATAATAACAAAGAGAGAACCTGTTGGACTTATCGGTGCCATAAGTCCCTTTAACTTTCCGTTGAACTTAGTGGCACATAAGATAGCCCCTGCTATAGCAACTGGTAACGTAGTAGTACTTCATCCATCTTCTAAGGCTCCAATGGCGGCAGTTGAATTAACTAAGATTATAGAAAAGATACTTAAAAAAAGGAATGTCCCTTTAGGTGTTTTCCATCTGCTGACTGGTAGAGGGGATGTAGTTGGAGATGAAATAGTAAGAAACGAAAAGGTAAATATGATATCTTTCACTGGGAGTGTTGAGGTGGGGGGGTCCATTACAAGAAATGCAGGATTTAAAAAGATATCCTTAGAATTAGGGGGTAGTAACCCAGTTATTATACTTAATGATGCTGATATAGATATGGCTGTTGAATCTACAGTTAGAGGGAAGTTTTTAAACGCTGGCCAGGTGTGTATATCTGTAGGTAAGGTATTGGTTGAGGAGGAGGTTGCAGATAGGTTTATAGATAAAGTAATTAGGGAAACAAAAAAGTTGAAAGTTGGAAATCCACTTATGAGGGAAACAGATGTAGGACCACTTATCACGCCTGAAAGTGCTAAGAGGGTGGAGGATCTTATAAAACAGGGGGTAGATGAAGGAGGTAAATTGCTCTACGGGGGAGAAAGGGAAGGGAATATAGTATATCCAACAGTTATGGAGGTAGATTCCGACAACATATTATGTAATGTGGAGATCTTTGGACCTGTGTTGCCTATAGTTAGGGTAGAGAGTATAAAGGATGCTATAGAAATAAGTAACAGCACCATATATGGACTACACGCCGGGGTATTTACAAGGGACATAAATAAAGCTTTTAAGATAGCAGACAAATTGGAGTGTGGAGGGGTAATAATAAACAACAGTCCAACATTCAGGGTGGACAACATGCCCTTTGGAGGTGTTAAGAGAAGTGGATTAGGGAGGGAAGGTGTGAAGTATGCTATAGAAGAGATGACTGAGATAAAGACTGTTGTAATAAAAAATATTAAGTATTAGCTTCTCAATAGTATATTTAAAAATAATATTTTTAAAAATAATATTATAAAATACTAAAATATTATTTCTAAACTTCAAAGGTGATGGTAAATGTCTATTAGATGCCTCTCTATTCTCATTTTAATTACTTCTGCCCTACTTTTAAGTTGTAATGCTATAGATACAGAGTATAAATGGGCCTCAACAATACCTATCTACTACGTTCCCCTTTCCTCTATTAACAGTGAGGATGAGTTGAATTACTACCTGGACAACGACAATATAGTTATTTTTTACATAGACAAAAAATATAACATAGAAAGAAAGGATTGGATACTAGATAAACTCCTTAATAAATTCAATATCAGTAGGATTGTCCCAGAAAAGATTCACGGTTATGAAGAATACCCTGTGAACAACACCCTATATGTTCTTAACAATAAACTGATGTATAATGAAAAGTGTATATTCGAGATCAAACCTAAGAAGATACTCATAACTTACAACATTGATCCAGACAGTAAAGAGATAATGGACTTTGTAGGATATTACGTATCTAAGAACAACGGAACATTTGCCTATATAAATAAAGTACCTCCTAGATACAAACATATCCTTATAACGGGTGTAGCTGTGCAAAAAGCTGTATTAGATGATAAGGGAGATTATATAATAGATGTGGCAGGGCGTAAATTGAAGGTAGATTGGAGAGACGATGGATTTATAAATAAAAAGATAAAACATTTAAAAACACTTTCAAAACTCCTAAATATAAACATCACTTACATCTCCACAGGTGATGAACTTTTAGATGTTATCGAGAAGAGTGATATAGATAAAGACGAGTTGGAAGATTTACTTAACGACTATTGGTTTAAGAAAAGGTTTAATAATACCTACTTCCACACCTATGTAAGTTCCTCTGATAAGGGATACTACACTAGAACTCTGGACATCTTATCCATGGGGTACTATCCAAATATATACGTCTATAAGACATCTGAAACCTTTAAAAATGATCCTATAGGAGGTTTCTACCCAGAAACTGTATCATACGTAGGAACTGTTAAAATAGGATACTGGAGAAAGGAAATAACCTCTGAAAATGAGTACTATGACTATATAAAAGATGAACCTAGTACGGATAAAAATGGTGGGATCTCCATCTGGTATTATCAGGGAGAGCCTGTACCTTTAACCTTAGATTCTAAATTAAATGAAGATAGATATAAATACTTTAATCACTGGTTTGTAAAGAACTACGGCAACGCTTTAGCTAAGGGAGTAAATGGATTGTTATTACCTTCAAATAATAGTTATCTCTTGGATGCAATACTTGGAAAAGATAATAGAGAGTTAAAGTGGAAGTTGAATATAGGAAATAAGGTAGAGTATATAGTAATACCTGGAAAGGGAGAACCTACTATAGAAAATAACATTACTATATTTAAGGTACCTGGTGTATTTGAAGATTTATATGGAGTGCCCTTTATAGAGGAATGTTATATACCTCCAGAAGGAGAAATGCCTGGTGTCTATATAGGAGATATAGCTGAGTACAACTACAGTATACTCTACCATTGGAAAGATAACTGCACCTGGATCTGTTCATTTAGAGATTACGCCCGATGGATAAACAACTACGTGAAATGTGATATCTATATAAGAAACAACAGTATAGTTCTACAATCCAACATTCCTATGAAAGTGACTGTATACAGTAAAAATGTTGTCTATCCAGAGAACGTATCTGTCGAGGAATACAATAATAAGTTAAATAAAGTAGTTCTATACCTCTCAGGGGGATCCTACAGGATAAAATAAAATTTTTCATTATTACCAATTATAGTGAAAAATAGAAGAATTTTCTTTTTTATTTTTTAACAATTTTTATATTATTTTAGTCTCTTATTAATGTTTGACTATAAGTTTTTAATTTAGGTTTATTATTTATTATTGATAATATTATTGATTATAATCCCACTGGTGATATGATGGATGTATGGATAGATTTTACAAATTCGCCTCATGTTCACTATTTTTCCCAACTTATAAGGAGGTTTGAGAGAGAAGGGATCGAGTATTTTATAACCTATAGAAGATTTAAAAACCTAGAGTCTATAGTTAAACTCTACAGTTATAACTCCTGTCCTATATTAGTGGGATCTCATGGGGAAAGATTGGAGGAGAAACTTATAAACTCTGCAGAGAGGATTATCAAACTGACAAAGATAGTATTGGAAAATAATCCCCAAGTGGCTATTGCAAAACACTCAGTTGAACTTCCAAGGGTGGCATTTGGTTTAAATATCCCTACTATATTTGTAGTAGATAACGAGTATGCAGAGGCTCAGAATAGATTGACGTTACCTATAGTAGATGAGATTATCACCCCTCAGGGTACTAATAGATGTCTGTTAAGGAGACAGGGAGGTGAAAATTTTTTAACCTTTGAGGGCACCTGTGAAGTAGCACATGTTAACTCCAGGCTGAACAACGTACTACCGCTGGATAGGGAGATAGTAGAAAAAATGGGGTTAAGTAGAGATCTTCCCCTTATAGTGATGAGACCTTGTCCAAATTCCTCCTACTGTAACGGCAAAAGAGATATACTGCCCTATATCATTAGGGAGTTAAAGAGGGTTGTAGACTGTAATATCGTAGTATTTCCAAGGAGTGAGAAACAGAAGAGAACATACTCACTCTTAGGGGCCACCATACCTGAGGTTGTAGATACTATATCTCTACTCTACCATGCTGATGTCATGGTTGGTGCGGGAGGGACTATGAATAGAGAAGCTGCTGTTATAGGAGTGCCTACTGTTTCATGTTACCCTGAATGTATCCTTGGTGTAGATAACTATCTAATAGAAAGGGGTAGAATGGTACATCTACTATCCGTTAAGGAGATTGTAAGTTATATAGAGGATAACATTGGAAAGAGGAATAACAGTATCAATTTGGAGGATCCTACAGATCTGATGTTTGAGAGAGTATGTAAATACTTAAAAAGATAAAAAGGTGGGAATTATGTTCAAATTTAAAAAAAAATTTCTATTAAGGAGTCCAATATAATGATAAAAACAGAGAATATGGTATACATCGAGATAGCCAAAGGTGTACTACTTAGAGAAAGACTACTTCTTGAAAACTATATAGCGAGACATCCGGAGTTTTTAACAAGTTATGAACCTTTAGAAGTTGAAGAGAGTGCTCCAAGAATTGTGAAACTTATGGCAAGGTCTGGAAAGAATGCAGATGTTGGCCCTATGGCAGCAGTTGCAGGGTCTATCAGCCAGATAATCGTCGAGGATGTCTCTAACTACGGATGTAGAAATATTATCTCCAACAATGGGGGGGATATAGCACTGAAGTCTACCGAGAATATTGTTGTTGGGCTATACGCTGGAAATTCACCAATTTCCAGTGAGATTGGATTTAAAATAGATAGAGATAGGATAATTGATGGTTACGGCGTATGTACTTCATCCGGAACTGTGGGTCACTCTGTAAGTTTTGGAAATGCAGATGCAGTAGTAGTCTTTGCAGAGGAGAGTAGTATTGCAGATGGAGCTGCCACCAGTATAGGAAACTTTGCAGTTGGTTCACCAGAGGAGGCTATAAACAGATCGTTGGAGAGAGCAGAGTGTATTGAAGGTATTGACGGAGTCTTTGTAGTTGTTGGAGAGTATGCAGGTAAAGTTGGAAAAGTCCCTAAATTGGTAAAAACAGATAAAAAGGTTACCTATGGAGAACTCTTTGAGATGATTTGATAGGTGTTTAAAAGAGTATCTAACTTCCATTGATAATATGATATGTTTAAGAGTAGGCTTTTTTATATAAAAAATAATTGTTATTCCAAAGGAAAATTTAAAATAATTAAAATAATCAATAGAGAAAATGTATAATAAGATATTACTTAATAGGTACGAACATAGATCCTCTGGTAGCACCTACTCCTGGAGCACCATGTTTAACAATTTTCCTCGTTAGGGAAAACTCTCCCAAGTATCTTCCAATAGCTTCTGGTACTATTTTTACTTCTTTAAACTCTTGTCCGTTATATACACCAAAGGTTAGCCCCACCATCTCTGGAATAATTATAAAGTCCCTACAGTGGGTTCTTATTATCTTAGGTTCTTTACCTCTATTCAACAATCTCCTGGCCCTTCTAATCTTTTTCAACAACTTTCTATGCTTTGGGTTTATACCTCTAGCTAAACTCCTCAACAAACTCCTCCTCTGTCTTGCTGGTAGAAGTTCTGCAAATTTTTTCAGTGGCATCTCTAGAAGCTCATCTAAGGTATACCCTCTATATTTAAATTCTCCTTTCCTTATTAAAGTTTCCTGTTTTTTCTTCCTCGCCCTTCTTCCTCTAGATTTCCTAGCCATGTTTTCACCATTTTATATTATGTTTTTTATCTCCTTCTTCCAGTTCTCCTAGCAGCAATATGTCCAACCTTTCTACCTGGAGGTGCATTTCTCGAAATTGTTGTAGGCTTACCAACATGTTGATGCCTACCTCCACCGAATGGGTGATCTACTGCGTTCATTGCCACTCCCCTTACCCTTGGCCACACTATAGCCTTGGCCTTCATGGCGTGGTACTTCTTACCTGCCTTTGTGAAAGGTTTCTCCTTCCTACCTCCCCCTGCAACAACACCTATTGTAGCCCTACACATTGGATGTAAAGCCTTTATACATCCTGATGGAAGTTTTACCATGGTTTTATCGCTATCGTGAGCGATTATATAGGCATAGCATCCTCCAGCCCTAACTAACTTACCTCCATCTCCAGGTATAGTTTCTATGTTATATACAGGGACACCTTCAGGGATATGGCCTATTGGTAGTACATTTCCAGGTTTTATCTCTGCCTTTACTCCACATTCTATTATATCGTTAACTTTCATACCTTCAGGAACCAGCATCAATCTCTCTTCACCGTTGTCAAACTTCACAGTGGCCACTGGAGTGCTTCTTCCAGGATCATGTAGGATATCTGTTATTACTCCTACTATTTTACCGTTTTTCTCCAAATTATCAAACTTCCTGTACTTCACCTCTCCCCTCCTCTTATGGGTAGGAGAGGTATATTTTGGAGTTCCCCTACCTCTATTCTGGGATATTAGTCTTTTTCCCATAATATCACCTTAAAAAGATTAATTAGTAGATACCTAAGTTAGCTGCAACCTCTGTAGCGTCGTATCCATCTTTCAATTTTATATAGGCCTTTTTCCTTCCCTGTGGTGTAATAAGTACATTCACCTTACTTACCTTTACATTGAATAACTCCTCAACAGCCCTTTTGATGTCACTCTTAGTAGCTCTCTTATCTACGTAAAACACTAACTTGTTCTCTTCCTCAATAAGTCTCATAGTCTTTTCACTTACTACAGGCATCTTGATAATGTCAAAAGGATCCATAAAACCACCTCATTAAAACCTCTCCCTGATCTTCTCTATAGCCCCCTCAGTCCAGAGTGTAAGTCTTCCAGCATCTCCTCCAGGTGCTATATGGAGTATCCCTAAACTATCTGCAGTGATCACATCTACACCAGGTAGATTTCTAGCACCTTTGACTACGTTACAGAGATCACTTACAACCACCAATACACTCTTAGGTTTTCTATACCTTCTCCCCCTCATTTTACCCTTTCCAGCCCTGATCTTGATACCGTTTTTTGCCCTCTCAACATCTTTATTTAAACCTAAGTTTTCAAATACGTTAAACACTTCCCTGGTTTTTAATATACTTTCAAATTCATTCTCCACAACTACTGGGATAGAAGGTATATCGTCTATAATATGTCCCCTGTTCCTTACCAACTCAGGGTTGGCAGAAGCTGCTATAGCACTCATCAATGCCTTTCTTCTCTCCTTCTTGTTTATCTTTTCATGGAGTATCTTCTCCACCTTTGGGGGGTGGCATCTTCTACCTCCTACAGCCTGAGGTACAAATGCAGCCCTACCTTCTCTAGTCCTCCTAACCCTTGCCATACCATGTCCTTTACCTATGGACTTTGCAGAAGTCCTCTTACCTGCCATTGGATCTACTCCCTTTGGCTGGAGTCTTGCGGTAAATGCAGATAGAAAAGCCCTTCTTATTAAATCAGGCCTATATTCCGTCTCAAATACAGGTGGTAGTTCTATCTCCCCCTTTTCAGAACCATCTAGTGTATAAACCTTGGCAATCATTTTAACACCTTTAAGTTTTTATTTTTTAATTACCCTGCTTAGACTCCCTACTTAAATATGTTATCTCAGGTAATCCAAACTTGTCTTCTGGACATCTTATAGCACTTCTCAATACAATAAGCCTCTTTGGAGGTCCTTGCACTGAACCTTTAAGGATCACGTAGTTGTTCTTAATTATACCGTAGTGTAAGAATCCTCCTTTTGGAGTTACCTCTTCTCCGTTATTTCCTATCTTCAGAATCCTCTTGTTGTATTCCGTCCTTTGATGGTATCCCATCTGCCCAGCCATAGGTACTGTCCACATAACTCTTTTAGGTGTCCAGGGTCCTATAGAACCTACGTGCCTACCAACTCCCTGCCTTCTGTGTTTTCCAAACTGTATCTTTACACCCCACCTCTTAACAGGCCCCTGGAAACCTTTACCTTTTGTAACGCCTATGGTATCTACAAACTCGCCCTCTGAGAATACATCCATTATAGATATAGATTTACCTAGAATCTCCTTGGCGTAGGAGAGCCTCCCGTTAATGTTTTTACCACCTATCCTTATCTCTAATATCTCAGGTTTCTTCTTTGGGAGACAGGTATTCTTGGGGTTTGTATGAACTATGGCTCTTACATCTACTATCTTATCTACGAGTTTATCCAACTTATCCACATCAGATTCGCTCTTCTTTGGAAGTGTTATTTTTCTAGACAGTTCCTTATCTAAGTTATCGGCCCATACCTCAGTTAATGTCTTCAAACCTCTTGTAGTTCTCTCATATACCCTAATCCCTGCAACGTTAATATCAGGAGCCTCCAATATAGTCACAGGAGTGAATATTTCCTGTCCAGCGTTTGGACTCTTGGGATTGTTCTCCTTAATTAGTGCATGTGTCGTCCCTGCTTTATATACCGGGAATGCTTGGAGTCTGATTCTTTCTTCATCTGGCCAGGACCTTATTTTTGGTACTGGTCTCTTAGCCCTCTTTCTTGGACTAAACGCTAAGGAACCTCTACGAGGCCTATTTCTATTCATACCCATAGGTATAACCTCCAAAATTTTATTAACTTAAATTACTATAATTAATATAAAAATTATTTAGGAAAATATATTTTTTTAAAGGATTTAAAAAGAGACTAGATAAAGTGGCATCTGTACTTTTTAGGGAACTTTGTTATATATATACTTAACCCATAAGATATTAATAACCCTTAGATATCCATAAAAATAAATTTAAATATGGTATATAAAATTTTTGGTGAGGTTATGGGAAAAATAGATCTACTCGAGTACTTTGAAAAAAAGGATAGCACTAGGGAGGAGATACTGAAGATCGCCAGGGAGATTGTAAGGAACTGTGCTATGAATATTCGCCATGTTCAGAAGATGAAAAAGGAGGAGATCTCTTTTGAAGTGATAGATAAACTTAAAAAGTTGGAAGAATTAACTAAGGAGTATTACGATTTTGGAAAGTATCTAAATTTACCTCAGCAGGAGTATGTAGAGTTTCAGATCTTCTACAGTATAGTATTTGAGGATAAATATTTAGAGTACCATGAACTGGAGGTGGAAGTTAAACCTGAAAACTACGTCTTAGGGATCTGCGATGTAGTGGGGGAGTTGAGGAGGATGATATTGGAGTCCATAAAAAATGACGATATTAAGAATGCCGAGAAGTACTACAGGTTCATGGAAAAGATATACGATGAGATAATAAGGTACGACTACTACCATGTAATTGAAGGTTTAAGGAAAAAACAGGACATATGTAGGGGTATCTTGGAGAAAACCTACGGAGATTTAGTAACCTTCGTTGAAAATCTAAAGTTAAGGGAGGAACTTGGGAAACACAGAGACTAAATATTTAAAAAATAAAGAAATTTATTTTCTTATATTTTATTATTACTTCAAAATAATCCAAACATTTAAATAAATAAATACCATGGATGTCAAAAAATATGGTAGGGCAGCGGGGATTTGAACCCCGGACCACTCGGTTATCAGCCGAGCACTCTAACCAGGCTAAGCCACTGCCCTACTTTTCCTTTCAAACTGAGCAAATTTTAATAAGTCAAAGTAGTATATAAACTTTTCTATAATTACTTAATTTAAATATAATATAGTATGAATATATTGTCTCCCACTTTAACTCCAACTACAAAATAGATGATGTAATATAATTTTACTTTTCCCCTGTATATTGTTTTTTAACTGGGATTTTTTAATTTTTTATTTTTTTTTATTATAGCACTTTTGATGTAAATTAGGATAATAAATAAAATATATTCCATACTAAATTATTATTGATAATAAGACCCAACGGTGTGACAATGATACTGTTTAAGGCTGATTATAAAAAATATTCTGTTTCCCAGTTAGAAATGTTAAGATTTAAAGAAGAAGACTTCTATAGAAGATACGATCACTGTGTATTACTCCAAACCTGTAATAGAGTAGAGGTTTATTTCGACCCAAACTTCGTGAACTTAGAAAATTTAAAGATGGACTTCAAAGACTTTGAATTGATAAAGGGAAAGGACGCTATTATCCACCTGCTTAGGTTGGCTTCTGGGCTTGAATCAATGATAATTGGGGAAGATCAAATACTTGGACAGATCAAGAAGAGTTATTACACTGCGAAAAAGTACGGAAAAACCACAAAATATTTAGATACCGTATTCCTAAAGAGCATCCATACAGGCCAGAGGGCAAGATCTGAAACCAAGATTAATAAGGGAAGGGTGTCTATAGCAAGTGCTGCCATAGAACTCTTAGAGAAAAACGTGGAACTGAAGAATAAAAATATATTAGTTGTAGGTGCTGGAGAGATAGGAACCCTCGTAGGTAAGGTTCTCATCGAGAAAAACATCAAAGCTATATTCGTAGCAAATAGAACCTATGAGAGGGCTGAGAGACTTGCAAAGAAACTGGGAGGAATGGCCGTACATTTTGATAAACTGAAAGAAGCTCTAAACTTCTGTGATGTAATTATATGTGCTACAGCATCTCCCCATAAGATATTGGACAAAGATACACTCAAAGATGTTAAAGGGGAGAAGATAATTGTGGATATTGCAAATCCAAGGGATGTAGATGACAACGTAAGAGAACTTCCAAATGTTAAACTCTATACTATAGACGATTTAAGACTAGTATCCAAGGAGAACTTGGAGAAGAGGAAAAAGGAGATACCTATTGTGGAAAAGATCATAGAAGAGGAGTTTTCCATACTTCAAAGAAAACTTGAAAAACTTAACTTTGAACATCTTATAAAGGACTACAGAAATTATATAGAGAATATCAGGAATAGAGAATTGAAAAAGGCTTTGAAGATGATAAGAAGTGGAAAAGATCCAGAGAAGATTATAGTTAAATTTTCAGAAGTTTTTGCAAATAGACTGCTACATGACTTTATTGAAGCTGTTTACAGTAACAAAGTAGATAAGGAAGTTATAAAGGATATGATCACATTGTTAAAGAGTAAAATTCAATGAAGAGTTTTAAATAAGGAAGGTTTGAATAATTATAGATTCTCAATGTTAAACTGTTACAATAGGCTCTTAAAAACCCTTAGAGAAAGATGGTGAAAGAATGGAGAAGATGCTGGCAAAAAATGTAATATCTATCATTGAGGAATTTGCCCCTCCCCATCTGGCAATAGAGGGAGACAATATAGGTCTTCAGGTAGGGAGAGATTTGGAGAAACCTATAGAGAAGATAGGAGTAGCGTTGGATCCCTCGTTACAGGTTATCAAAAGAGCCTGGAAGGAAGGTGTAGATTTTTTATTTACTCACCATCCACTTTTAAAAGATGGTATAAAAACCTTCGATAGTGTAATCTACGAAAAACTGAAAATATTAATAAGTAGGGATATTATACTTTACTCCGCCCATACCAATTTAGATATCTGTGAAGGAGGATTAAATGACTCCTTAGCAAAACTCTACAACTTAAAGGATACTAAATATCTATACGAGAACGGACTGGGAAGAGTAGGAATCTACGAGGGTAGCTTACAGGAGATACTGGATATTACAGAGAAGTATATATGTAAAAACCCAACAGTTATAAACAGTAAAGTTGTAGAAGATAGAGATACCTTGAGAGTGGCAGTACTTTCAGGTTATGGATTATCACAGAAAAATATAGAATACGTATCTAAGATAGCAGAGGTTTATATATCAGGTGATCTAACGCACCACTCAAAGATACTGGCGGAAGATCTCAATCTCTGTATTATAGATGGAGGACACTACGGTACTGAGGTCTATGGGCTGAGGTATTTTTCAAAATATCTTAAGGAGATATTAGAAGTGAAGATAGTGACCTTAGATTTTTAAAGGTGAAATTATGGTTTTACTGTTGATAAGAGGAGATAACTACAAGAAGATCAAAAACGCCCTTGCAGATATTCACAGACATGGAAAACTTACAATCCTTGGAAAACCGAGAATTATAGTCCCGGAGGCTGCTGATGAGATTTTAAAATATATACTGGGGACGATTAAAAAACCATGTAAGAGAGCCTGTCTCGTTAGAATACAGGAGAGTGCTCCAAAGGCAATTGACAGAATAAGGAAGATTCATCCTCCTGCACATATAGTAGTGATAAGTGAAAAATACGAACCTTATTACTATCTAATGAGAGATCTACCCAAGATGCCTGTGTTAAAGGGTTTCTACAAGAGTAAAAAGAAGGAAAAGGAGAAAAATAACGATAAACAATAACATAGTTTCCATCAAGGTTATAGTTACAAAATTTAACAATAACTGTTAAAAAATAATAATTATAAACAGAGAATAAAAATTTTTAAAAAAATAAAACTATTAAACTATATTAATACCTAAAAATAGGGGATATAATATATATGTTAAAGTAAAGTACAACTTTTATCCTCTGGACTAGATCTGATATTGGAGAATTTGTTAAATCTTTTAATTTTCTTCAGAGAATTTTTTTACTTATTTTTTCCGTTATTCTTTTTTTATTTTCATTTAATTATTTAGTTTATTTATACTTATTTTTTTTAATTTTAAATATTTATTTTTTCACTTTTTATAATAATTTATTGTAAATTGTTATTTTTTTGTTATAAGTTTAAAAAAGACATGTTCCTATAGGAAACGTTCATGATAGTAAAGATTGTTAATCTACCTAATCCCTTACAAGAACTTGAGGTAAAATTATATAACCCTATCCAAAAGGGAGACTATATTCATCACCTCAACTTTTAAATAATTCTTTCCTTCCCTGAATTTCTCCAAGGTATCTTTTATATGGTATTCACAGAAGGGACATACTGTAATAACATAATCTGCTCCAGTTTTATATATCATCCTAACCTTTCTTTTTCCTATAGCATATGACACCTTTGGTTTTCCACTTCTAACACCTCCTCCAGCACCACAACATTGATCAGGTATTTCCATTTCTACGAACTTCAATTTAGGTATTCTCTTTAATATCCTCCTAGGTTCTAAGTATATTCCCTGTCCTCTTTTCAGGTGACATGGATCATGATAAGTCACTTTAACATCCAAAGGTTTATACTCCATAGGTACTTTATCTAACACCTGAGTTATGTCCATTACTTGGAATTCTCTCTCTTTATAATCCCTCTTTAGGGTGCTACCACATCCAGCACATACAGTAACTACTCCATCCACATCTAAATTGTTGAACACCTTAAGATTTTTCTTCTTCAACTTTTCTGCAAGATCCCTCTGTCCAGTCCTGAAGAGGGGGGATCCACAACACACCTGCTCTTTAGGTATTACAAGAGATATGCCATGGGCATTAAGTACCTTTATAGCACTCCTACCTACATGCTGTAACCTGTAATCAACTAAACATCCTGTGAAGAATGCCAGCCTCATCTTCTCCTTATCTACTATATACTCCTCCTTTATCTCCTCTAAGAAAGATCTCTTCTCTTTCTTTACAGATCTGTTGCCCTTCAATATATTCTCTCTAACTGTTAAATGGTTTCTTAAGTAGTATCCCTTTTTAAAGGCCAGTTCTCTCAATCTCTCTATAGCCCTATGGACGATATCTATCTCCTTAGGACATACCTCGACGCACTTGGCACAGGTGGTGCAGTTATGGAGGTTCTCAAAGTAGGCCTCTTTCTCCCTCTCTCCTTTATCTCTTGGATCAAATGCAAATCTGGCCAGTTGTCTCATAAACGTAGGTCCTGGATACTGAGAAAACTTCCTAGCAGGACATATGGAAAGACAGCATAGGCAGTCTATACAGTTTCTCACACCTTTAAACTCTTTTATATCCTTAGAGGTGATCGTAGGTATATTCATATCTTCATGCCATTGTAGGTAATTTCTTAAGTCCTGCATCTTCCTGTAGTAGGGAGATCTATCAATTATCAGATCTTTCACTACGTTGAATCCCTCTAAGGGGGATATTATCATTCCATCTTCTACCTTGGTTTTACAGGCTAATCTTGGCTCACCGTTTATAGTCATTGCACAACTTCCACACTGCCCGGATCTACAGGAGGACCTGTATAGGATACCCTCCTTGTAGTTACTGTTGATATATTCTAAGGCTTCCAATACCGTTATACCATCTGGAACTGTGTATTTTTCGAGAATCCCATTTCTATTTACAGTTATAGTTATCAATCCCATACTATCACTGAATTAAAACTGTATGGAGGTATTTCCCTTAAATGAGTATTAGTAAAGAAGTGACAAAGGAAAGAAAATAGAAAAAACTTCTAAATTAATTAAAGTTTAAGATTTTTATTTTTTATTTAATATTAATTATTATTTTTTGATTGTTTACGACCCAATAATCATTTTTATAATGATAGTTAAAATATCTAAAAAGAAAAAATATATATAACGTACTATATTATACCATGTACTAATAATACTTCATGACACCTACACAGTGGCGCCGAGTGCCGTGCCTGGTGGCACGGGGCGGACTTCAGATCCGTCAGTTCTTATGAACTCGGGGTTCGATTCCCCCTCGGCGCCGTTTTTTATCATTTTTCTTGTGAAACTATGAAAAAGATTTATTCAAAGTTAGGTAAATTAACTGATCTCAGAAAGATTGCAGATTTTCTACAGGATTTCACTGGATTTATAAAGGTAGAAGAAGGCATGCTATTTTATATAGATTCGAAGTTGATAGTTTCACTCTGGAGAGATGATCCTCGAGATATAAGAGATATTTTTAAGAAATTACCGGAAGATTTTTTAATTGAGGTGTATCAATGTTCTAAGGAAGAATTAAAAGAAATTATAAAGAAAAAATTGGGAGATGATATATTATTTAAAATAGAGGAGGAACCTTCTGTCAAAAGTATTTTACTGGATTCCTATAACTCTATATATAACTATATAGACTCCAATAGATACGAGGTAATTTTAATACCTAAGAAGTATAGTAGTGATAGAGGTATTGTGGTATTTGAAAATGGAGAGGAAATTTTAGCAATATATCGTTCTAGAGATAAAACCTTAGAAGGTAGTAGGGCTATAAGTAAAATAAAGGCGACATTTGCAGTAAGTGAAGTAAGAGGTTTTATCAGGAGAATATCTGAAGAAGAGATTAAAGAATATATGATGACTTATTCCCAGAGTGTGTTAAAGAGTGTTGTATCCATTGGGGACCTGATAAAAAGGATAAAAAGTAGGAAACCTAGTAAAGTAGTGTATAACGACTCCTTAATAGATATCCTAACTGAAGAACCTTCTCTAATCGAGATCGATAGAAACATGTATCTTATATCCAAAGACGGGGAAGTTGTTTATGCCTTTTTTGGAGATTACGGAGGAGATAAGGCCTATAGGTATATAAAAAACTACTGTTTATTTAGAGAAGTTGAAATCAGAATATACACCCTTACCGATGAGGAATACAAAATGTTTAGGAACTTTAAGGATATAAAGGTAAAAGGTTGAGATGCATAAATCAAATGGTTAAAATAATAAAAATAGTTAATTAATAATAAAAGATAATATAATTTAAAAAGAAAAAGTATAAACAGATATCTACTCCTGAAGATTGGAGGAAGAAGGCTCTTGTGATATTTTTTTCTAATTCATCTCAAGTGTTCAGGAAAAGATTCTGGAGTATAGTTTTTACTTCATTATTTTTCATCTCTTATTTGGGATTTTTTATCAATTTTTTAATTTAATCTTTAATTTTCTAATTTATTATAATTATTATTTAAATACTATCCATTCTCAGGACACACCTGTTAAACCCTATCTCTCTAAATTTTTTACTTATGTCCCTAAACTTGGAGATGTCCATTATTTTATGTACCTCTCCACAGTTTATCTCAATAATTGCCGTACCATGAAGGTCCCTCACCCTAAAGTATCCCTCCAATCCCAAATAGGATGCTAGGAATTTCTCAGCCTTATATACCATCTTCAGCCTTTCCTCTGTAATGGGAGGATTTAGTATCCTAGTGGCTAAACAGGAATCCTCCTTTGGAATTGATACGCCTAAATATTTAAGTATCTCCTTAACCTCTTCTTTTCTTATCTCTAACTCTGCAAGAGGTGATCTTATACCGTACTCCCTGTAGGCCATTATACCTGGCCTATCTTCAAATAGATCGTCGTAGTTGGTACCATCTACTATAACTACCTCTTTATTAAAAGTGTTTCTTAACTCATCTCTCTCCTTTACAAGTATCTCGGCCATGTATCTCTTACATATATAGCATCTATTTTTTAGATTCCTGTTTATCTCACATATCACCTCATTTTTCAGATAGTTTAAATTCACAACTTTATGATCTATACCGTATCTCTTAGATAATTCAATGCTTTTTCTGATATTCTCCTCTGGAAAAAATCCATTATCTACAGTCACAGCTAAGGTGTATCTTCCATAGTACTTACTCATAAGGGTTACCAACAAACTGTCCATTCCCCCGGAGTAAGATACTACACATATCTTCTCCCTGAAGTAATACTTCAACTTCCTGAGCTTCTCCATCAACATATAAACCCCATATCCTTTATCATTCTTATATCGTCCTCTATAGATCTCCCCTGCGTAGTTAGATAGTTGCCTACCATAAGACCATCAATAGCCAAGAGAGATAGACATTGAAGATCTTTTAACTTGTATAATCTCCCTCCACATAGACGTATCTCCTTATCTGGTAGTATTATCTTTCCAAGTGCAATGGATTTTAACGCTTCTTCTGGAGAGATCTCCTTTATCTCCCCCTTCTCTATTAGGTAGTACACTTTAGTACCTTTTATAGGATGAAGTATATTTAGGGCAACACTATCTACATTCAAGTTTCTAAGCTCCTCTAACATCTTTATTCTATCTATGTGGGATTCACCTAATCCAAATATACCTCCACTACACACCTCTAATCCTAACTCCTTCGCATACTTTATAGTTCTTATCTTCTCTTCATAACTGTGGGTAGTACATACCTTTTCAAAGTGCTCCCTTGAAGTCTCTAAGTTGTTATGTATCCTAACCTCCAACTCTTTTAACTCCCGTAGTTTATTCCTATCTAATATTCCAAGAGATACACAGATCTTTAATTTTGTCTTCTTCTTCAACTCCTTTATAGTATCTACTACCTTTTCAAAATCTCTATCTTCTATAGATCTACCACTAACTACTATAGAGAACCTACTACAATATCTTTCCATATATTTTGCATATTTTAAGATATCTTTCTTAGGTTTCAATTCATACGTTTTTATATCTGTTTGATGATATATAGACTGGGAGCAAAAGATACAATCCTCGGGACACCTTCCAGATCTTGCATTTACTATGGAACATAGATCTATTTTAAGTGGATTGTTGCTATAATATCTCTTAATAGAGTAGGCTAAGTAAAGAAGATCGTAGACATCTCCTTCATACCAGAGATCTAAAACATCTCTGGAAGAAATCTTTCCCTTTATTACTTTTTCGTAATATCTCATTACATCCATAAGTATCCCTGAAACGATTAGAAGATTAAATATAATAAAAATTGGAGTTAAAAAATAACAAAAAAAGAGGTAAAACTGCCTCTCTCTAGTACACAGTATGATCTAAAAGATTTCTGATTTTAATATCCTTATAATTTTAATATCTTTTACCTTATTATAATATTATTATAATAAATTATTTCATATCGTTTTTTGATAAAACTAAGGTAATATTTTTATTAGGATTTTTAAAATAATTTAAAATAATTAAAATTTAGGAAAGTATGTCTCTTTTCTCTTCTATCCAACTAACTACCTTGGAGACACCTAATGCAATACCTTCCACTTCGATCCCACCTTTCCCTTTAGCCCCATCCCCTACAAGGTACAGTCTATTGTCTACTATGGGATCTATATCTGTACCACTTGAAGCATGATTTACTGGGATATCATCCCTAAATGTTTGGATATGAAGTATCTCGTAATCTTCTATATTGGCATCCCTAAATAACCTATCTATATCTTCCAGTACTACATCTATTTCCTTCTTTACATTGTCTTTAACTTGGATGGCATGAGCCATTATTAAGTTATAACCTTCTCTTGCAAGGGATCTATCTACGTTGGACGGACAGTTCAAACCACATACTCTCTCACACTCTGGAGTAAAGAGCACCCCGTTATGTTTAATCAACTTATCTCTACAACCTATAGATACCTTTATACCTCTAGACGGTACAGGTTTTTTCTCCTTTATAACCTTTACATTGGATATTTCCTCTGTAAGTTTTGGAGATAAGTTACTTATAACTATATCGAACTCTGAACATCCCTCCACTGTATATATATACCCCTTATCTTCATCTATCTCTATCTTCTCAACTTTGCATTCAGTAAGTATTTTACCTCCATTCTCCAATATAATCCTTGAAAGTTCATCTATTACTTTCTTACATCCACCTACTGGTATCCCAGGTCCTCCAAACCTGTAATAGTTTTTAGCTATCTCGACAATTTCAGCCATGGGAACACTGTATGCATCTAAACTTAACGCCCATCCGGTAAAGGAGTTGCCAACCTTCAACGCCAGTGGTACATCCTCTAAGAACTCTCCAAAGGATATATCTTTATCTATTCTACCTAACTTTAAGTTGGTAGCCATCTTTAGACATTTTATCTTGTCCTTAAATCCCACTATATTGAATAATTCACCATATTTATAATTTCTATTATTTATTCTAAACAACCCATCTGGGTTAGAATTTACAATATCTACCTTACACCCTGCCTTGGAGAGTAACTGTGCTAAATAACCATCTGCCCCGTGAGGTATCATATGGAGGGCACCAGTAGTAAGTTGATAGCCTTTATACTGAATATTTGTAAATCTTCCACCTATGTAGGGCATTTTTTCGTATATAACTACGTTGTTATCTCTTGAAAGTAGTGCTCCAGCTAGTAATCCCCCTAATCCCCCTCCAATTATCCCAATTTGCATATCCATTACCTTTTTTCTTAGATGTTTTTTATTTCTTTTTTATATTGTTATTATTTTTTTAATTTATTATAGCTTGTTTATTATTATGAATTCTTATTATTTGATTACTACCTCATAGAAGCCAGGGATTTATTATTTTTTAATTATATATTTTATTATTTTTTTAAACTTTTACTTTGACAGAACCTAGGATTAAAAGAAATATCTTGACGAAAATAAGGTTTAAATAATATATATCTGGTTTATAGACTTTTAATGTATTTGAAATTTACTAGAGTGTTCTTAATATAATAACTTTAATAATTGTTAAATCGCTTAAAAAGGAAAAGTAAAAACTTCGATTACTCTCTGGTTGAAAATATGGGAATTTTCAAAAAGAGAGATATTATAGGTATAGCACATGAGTTAGGTATACTGGTATCATTTATCGGTATTCTAATGTCCATTCCAACTGTTGTGGGATGGTACTACGGGGAACCTACCTGGTACTTCCTTTATCCCTCCTTTTTAGTCACCTTAACTGGTATTCTGATATACAAATTTACAAAACCTGTAGATATTAAATTAAAACATGCCATGGTAATATCGGCCTTAGCCTGGCTCTTAGCATCTTTAATTGGAGCTATACCTTTTTACCTAGGAATATCTTACTTCTCCTACTTGGATGGTGTATTTGAAAGCATGTCTGCATGGACTACTACAGGTTTTACACTTATAAAAAATGTTGAAACACTTCCTCATACGTTACAGTTCTGGAGGAGTTTGGAACAGTGGATTGGAGGTATTGGGGTCTTAGTAATGGTGATCTCCATACTATCAAAAACTGGCATCTCTACCTACTACAGGGCTGAGGCTAGGGAAGAGAAAATCCTCCCAAGTACCATTAATACCGCCAAGAAGATATGGCAGATCTATATCCTCTATACATTGATTGGAATAAGTCTCCTATACCTTACAGGGCTACCAATATGGGATGCCATAAATCTATGTATGTGTGGTATTTCAACTGGGGGTATGAGTATAAAGAACTCCAGCTTTCCATACAATACATTGGCAAAGGTTGTAATGATCTTCATAATGATGGTAGGAGGTATAATCTCATTTGCAGTGCATCATAAGGTACTAACTGGTAAATGGATAGATGATATTCAGAGTAAAGTAGGTATCTCTATAGTGTTAATTACATCCCTTATAGTTATGTTCTCCTCAGGTGTTGATTTTATAGATGCTCTCTTTACAGTAACCTCAGCTATAACGAGTACTGGTTATTCGACTGTAAATATTCCCAATTTAAACAATCTATCTCTCTTTATAATTATACTTCTTATGATGGTAGGAGGATCTACTGGAACCACAACTGGAGGTATAAAACTTATAAGGGTTATAGTTATACTAAAAAGTTTCTACTACCACCTTCAGAGAGCTTTACTCCCCTCCAATGTGGTTATATGTAAGAGAATAGGAAAATACCCGTTATCTCAGGATCTCGTTGTCGATGCCTCTGTTATAGGTTTTACATACTTGATACATTATGGAATAGCTACAATGGTTTTAATATACTTAGGTTATCCACCTTTTAAATCACTCTTTGAGGGAGTTTCCTTAGTTGCCAATATGGGTCTCTCTGTGAATATTGTAGATCACTCTATGAATCCATTAGGCAAAATAGTAGGTATCTTTATGATGTGGGCTGGGAGGCTGGAGTTCATTCCTGTCTATGTCCTCATACTCTACTTAATTAGAAAGATAAAGTCTTATCTAATTAATATCAGATAGGATTTATCTATAGTATACATAAATTATAGGTAGATTTCTGGTCAATAAGAGATTTAATTAATATGAATATAATAATATAACATAGAGGGAAGTAAAGCATTATATACTGTATCTATCTTTCTCTAACGTTCAGGAGTATGGAGATATAATTCATATTCGGATGGATGGAGTTTTTATTATGTTATTTTATCTTTTTGATAGAATTAGGATTTTCAATAGTAACTATTTTCTTACCTTTATGAAATCCCCTAAAGTAAAGCTTTTAGACTGTTGGTTGCTATACTCTCCACCACCTTCTTCGTAGAGACTTATATTTAATTCCTTTTCGAGTCTCCTTATATATTTTTCCTCAGGCTCCAACTGACCACTTTCAATCTTCTGAAGTGTAGATACCCTCATACCTATCTTACGAGCCAACTCTTCTATATTCATTCCTTTCCTTATTCGAGCCTCTCTTATAATTTCTCCGTAATCTTCTACGATGGTTTTAAGGGTGTCAAAAACATCCCTCTTAGGTCTATATACCTTTCTACTTTCGGTACCTTTTGGAGAACCTTTCATCCCTAATCTAGGTTTTCTTGAGTAGGTCTTTGGAGTTACACCGTACTTGGCACAGTCACTGCATACCAACATCTCCACACCTTCTACCCTTACGGGTACAAGTTTATCTACATTCCTACCACAAAGTTCACACTGCATAGGATCACCATTTTAACAAATATACACAATTATAAAATTAAAAAAATATAATTAAAAAAATATATATAATGTATTATGTAATATAATCATTGCATATTATAATCTTATAATCATATATTATCAATTATCATATATATTATCAAATTTACCAATTCATCAGGAGGTATAAATATGATATTCCCAAGTTATGAAAATGAAGATGTTGAAGAGAAAAACAACAACAACGTAGATCCTGTAAAAGAATTTGAAAAAACCTACATTGCGGAATTGGAGAGTAAAATATTAAAGATGGAACTGGAGAATAAAAACCTCCAGAGGGAGAACTTACAATTAAAAAAGGAAAATGAGATATTAAAGAGAGAGTTGGATAAACTTAGAGTGCCCCCTTTAATACTAGGAACTGTGACTGACAGAGTAGGAAATAGAAAAGCTGTTGTAAAGAGTTCAACAGGTCCAAGTTTCTTAGTAAACATTTCCCAGTTCGTAGATGAGAAAGAGGTAGTACCTGGAGCAAGAGTCTGTCTAAATCAGCAGACCCTCGTTATTGTAGATGTGCTCCCAAGAGAGAAAGATTACAGGGCCATGGCCATGGAGATTGATGAGAGACCACAGGTATCCTTTGATGACATCGGCGGTTTGGATGAACAGATAAGGGAGATCAGAGAGGTTGTTGAACTCCCATTGACCCATCCCGAACTCTTTGAAAAGGTAGGTATAGAACCACCTAAGGGAGTACTACTCTATGGACCACCAGGAACAGGTAAGACACTCCTTGCAAAGGCTGTAGCTCATGAGACCAATGCAACATTTATTAAGATTGTAGGATCAGAACTTGTGAAAAAGTTCATAGGAGAGGGAGCTAAACTTGTAAAAGATGTATTTAAACTGGCAAGGGAGAAGGCTCCATCTATCATATTCATAGATGAGATAGATGCTATAGCAAGTAGAAGAACAGAGGCACTGACAGGGGGAGACAGGGAGGTGCAGAGAACCCTTATGCAACTTCTCGCTGAAATGGATGGTTTCGACTCCAGGGGAGATGTAAAGATCATCGCTGCTACAAACAGGCTAGATATATTAGATCCTGCAATCCTGAGACCTGGTAGATTCGATAGAATAATAGAGATACCCGCACCAGGGGAAGAAGGTAGGTTAGATATACTGAAAATACATACGAGAAAGATGAACTTATCCAAGGACGTAGATCTAACTAAGATTGCGAAGATGACAGAGGGATTCGTTGGTGCAGATCTAAAGGCAGTGTGTACCGAGGCTGGTATGTTTGCAATTAGGAATAAGAGAGACCATGTTACAATGGAGGACTTCATAAATGCTGTAGAGAAGATAAAGAAGAAGAAGGGAAGTGGTATAACTATACCGGCACTTAATGTAATGTATGGTTAAAGAATAATAAATAAAGCCATTAAATAAATAGCGAAGATGGTTTCTGAATACTGAGACAAATATTGTGAATCTTACTGTAATATCGACTGTCTTCTTTTAAAATCTTGTATTTGGGTTTATTATTTTTTTATTTTTTTAAAACCTTTTCTTATTTTTATAATTAATTATTATAAAGTAAATATAGAACTAAAAGAAAGATGTATTTGCACTAAACCTATTTTATTTTTTTATAAAATTTAAAAGATAGTCTTAATTATCGATCTTCAAGTTGTTACGTAAAAAAGAACAAAAATTATCTTTTCAAAAACTTTGAAAGTATAGGGTGCAACTCGGAAATCTGTTCCTGAAGGATCTGCTCGTACATCCTGTACACTATTGAGACTGTAAGTAATACTCCTGTACCTCTTCCAAGAGCTCCTGTAAAATCTGCCCCTGCTGCCAGTAATCCGATGAAGGCTGAACTCATTACAGTAATTGGCATTATATATCTTTTTAATCTCTGTTCAATGGCTTTTGTACTCTTTCTAAACCCCTTTATAGCCATGTTGAGATTTCCTAGCCTCCTGGCCATGGATTTAGCATCTAAACCAGAAGTCTCCACCCAAAATATCCCAAATATTATACAGAATACAACCATAAGAATGGCATATACTATGGCATGTATAGGATCAGATAGTACACTTGATAAACCGTAAGGTGTTGTAAAGTAGTAGGCTATACCATCTACAGCCCTTCCTTCTACAAAATGTCCCAGTATGGGGAATCCCATCTTCGCCAGAAACATACCCCAGAGTTGGATATTTGCAAATAGGGCTGCAGTAAATATAACGGGGATGTTAGATACGTATACGAACCTTATGGGATACTTACCTACAGCACCCCTTATTCTACCATGGGCAAGAGGTATTTCTACCCTTAAACATTCTGCATATACGACAACGAGGAACACCACTATAGTACCTATTATAGGAAGTATGAACTCCAACGCCGCCCCAAGCGCTCCTTGGACCATAGCATCTATGAACTTCCAGAGGTATCCCTCTGGTCCCAAGGCACCAACGAATATGGTCTGAGATACACCTGCTGCAATGAAGAGCCCTATACCTGAACCTATTCCGTACCTTGAGACGACTTCATCTAGATATATCAAGAGTATTGCACCTATGGCAAGTTGGAGGATAAGTATTAGGGCCATTACAGGGGATAGAGGTCCAAAGGCTCCTGCACCAACGAATAGGACACCTTCAAAGAAACACAAAAATATGGCAAGTAACTTTTGCAAACCTTGAAATAGAGCTCTGTTTTCAGGCTGGGAGAGGTCCAACTTTATAACTTCAGATCCCACTAACAACTGCATTATTATTCCTGCAGTAACAATAGGACCAATACCCAATGTAATCAAAGTACCCATCTTAGAAGCAGTTACTGTCTGCCAGAACTCGAATATTGGAGGTATCTGGGCACCTCCAGTATAGAGATCTATAGATCCCATAATGAAGTACAGGATCAGAACTATCCCAGTCCATTTTAATTTCTCTTTAAAGGGAATATCTCTCTCAGGCCTCTTAACCTCTGGGATATACTCTAAAATAGGTCTTATTTTATGGAGGTATTCTTCCAAGATATCACCGATATTTTAATTCCCCTAGTTTTAATGATTATTTTTATGATTATACAAATAATAATTATAAAATTATTAAAATAAAAAATAATTACAACTCGATAGCCTCTCCACCTGCAGCCTCTATTTTTTCTTTAGCCTTCTCTGAGAACTCCAGTGCCTTTATTATCATTGGACAGGATATCTTACCCCTTCCTAAAACTTTCTCGTAGTTAAGTTCTGTTACATCTACTACGACCTTTCCATCCTCTACTTTGAACTTATCTCTGTTCTTATGTACAAGTTCATCGATCTCTCCAAGGTTTATAGTTTTCAAGTTCTTTACTAGGGATGGATGTCTTGTAAATCCATACTTTCCAAAGTGATCTGGCATATACTTTACAACGTGGATCCACTTGTGTTTATGTCCTCCTGCCATTCCTCTACCTCCTCTGTTTCCAGCTCCCCTGTGTTTCTTGTGGGATCCGTATCCACAGGTTCTACTACCTCTTAACTTTCTAATCTTTCTACGTTTTCTTATCATTTTATCACCTTTTTACATCATCCTCTCTAACAGTTTGTTTATCTCCTTACCCCTGTATCCTAAGGCACCCCCTACTGAGAAAGGTTTCTTTATACCTTTCTTGTCGTATCCCTTTCTTGGAGGATGAAGTCTAAACACAGGTTTTAAAGGTGTGTTTTTTAGAAGTATCTCTCCCTTTATTATCTTTTCGGCCAACTCCTCAACAGACATCCCCATTAACTCTTTTATCTTCTCCCCATCCACTCTCTTATCTCCAGGTAATCTTCCCCTCTTGAGGATCAACTTTATAAGAGTATCTTTATCTATCTCTCCGTAAGTTACATAGTCCTTAACCTTTCGGAGCATACCTTTGTAGGTGTCAGTCTCTGGTATTACTACACAGTGGTTTACCTTGTGGAGTCTTAACATCTTAAGGGTATCACTTATATCCCTTCTAACACCTACCCTACCCCTAACTCGTACAACTGCATAGGCCATGTTATCACCTTAAAATGTCCTCCCCTCTGCAATACCAAGAATTTCCTTATGTTTTTGCAGGTATCTAACACGGTTCAACTTGTTAAGGGCGTCAAAGGTAGCCATGGCGAAGTTGTATGTTGTCCTTGTATCTCCAAAGGTTTTTGTCCAAACATCCTTTATACCTGCCAATCTAAGTACAGTTTTAGCCACATCTCCTGCAACAAGTCCTACTCCCCTTGGAGCAGGGAGTATCTCTATTTTAACACTGGAACATCTACCCCTTACAGCGTATGGAATAGAGTGAGGCCTTCCACATCCACATTCCCAGGATCCACATCCCTTTTTAACTCTGATTATAGACAACTTCGCCTGGGCAATTGCCTTTCTAATTGCAGGTCCTACCTCCTTAGCCTTCCCCATACCTACTCCAACGTATCCATTCTTATTACCTACTACCACTGTAGCCCTGAACCTCGCCCTCCTACCTGACTTGTGCATTCTCTGGACTAAGGTTACATCTATAACATCTTCTGTTATATCTGGAAGGAGGGCATCCACTATCTCAGGCTCCAAGATAGGTAGTCCCTTATCTAATATATAGTCGATATCTGTAATTTCACCTTCCTTCACCATTCTTCCTACCTGGGTTTTAGGTTCCCAGGCCTCCAAGTTAAACTTCCTTCTATCCATACTCATACCTTTCACCTTTTAAACCTCTAATTTTTCTATCTTTTCCTTAATCTCTTCAAAGTGTTCAGGTAAATTCTCTGGAAGTAATCCCTTTTCCAGATACTTCGAAAACTGTCTCCTATACTTTTCTTCGTTTTCCTCCTTTAACATCAAGGCATACCTTTTAATGTGTTCTCCCCTTATCCTATCCTCATCTGGGAGAATACTCTCTCCATGTGGTATATCCATTCCAGCATCCAGGGCACCTTTAAGCACTGCGAAAACCGCCCCTCCTCTTGTAGCTCTGTGTAGTCCTATATCCAAGATGGCCTCCCTGTATCCTCTCTTAAGTGCCTTTTTACCAATGAGGAGTCCTACCAGATAGGCCGCAGGTAGGTTTCCACGGTGTCCCTTGTATCCCAATTTTAAAAGCTCCCTTGTATGGGCTGAGACTACAACTCTATCTCCCTTTTCGTCATACTCTACGATCTGGGCTATTATGTTATTTAAGGATTTTCTAACTACAAGTCTAGGTTTTTTTGAGAGCAGCAGTTTTAACCTCTTCCTATAATCTGTTTTTCCCTCCCTTCTCCTTCTAAAGGGAACCCTGTACTTAGCACCATGTGCCATATTTTCCCCTCCTTCTTATTTTTACTCCTTTGCCTTCAACAGTCCGTGTTCCTCTAGATACAACCTGAGGTGGCTTCTACTTCTGAAGGCACCACCTTTAGCCTTCCTATACAGCATTCTGTAGGTACTCCTGTCTATCATACCACTGTCTCTAAGTTCTCTCAACATCCTCCTCAAGGGTCTTATTGTATTTATCCACTTCCTCTTCTGAGGTGTTCTGGCACCTTTTGCACCTTTCCTTGAACCAGGACCTCTCCTCCTACCTTTCTTCTTCTGCTCCTTCAACTTCTTAGCTCTTGCACTACTTATACCCTTTTTCTGTTTTTTAACTATTACACCTTCCTTAATCAACTGTCTGATATCGTCCTTTGTAATAGCCATCTTAACCCTATCTAACTGTTCAGGATCTATCCATACCCTATCGATACCACAGTCCAGTATATCAGCAGCCATCCTTCTCTGGGTTGATACGTCCATACTATCACCTAATTATTCCTTACTTTCACCTTCATCACTTTCACATTCATCTTTATCTTCCTTGTTGTAGTTAAGTAACTCCCTAATTTTTTCCTCTGATAGGTTCAATATCTTTATACCTAACTCCTGAGCCCTCTTTACTATCTCGATCTTCTTCCTCTTACCTACTGTAGAAGCTATCCTCGCCCCCTGAGTTTTAGGATCTAACTCTTCCAACTCCTTTACGTTGTGTACTAGGACATCCTCAAGTCCTGATGGATGTAATCCCCTAACTGCAGCTGGAGATCTGTAACCTATCTTAACTATGGCAGGTCTACCTTTCAACTGTTTTCTCATACTACTCTGTAATCCCTTAGGCCTTCTCCAACAGGTACCTAATCTCTTATACCTGTGCCACTCCTGTCTCCTAAATTCAGGCCTCTTCTGTTTCATCTTAGATCTCAACCTTAGAAGTCTCTTCTTACTCATAGGATCACCTTAAATCGTTTTTCCAGCCTTCTCTACTATATAGATACCATCTTGGAATACCCTAATATCTCTTCCCTTGATCCTTGTAGCTTGTTCAATGTTTGCAGCAGTTTGTCCAGTCTTCTCCTTGTCTATCCCTCTTACAATTATATCTTCACCACTGATCTTAACTGTTACTCCCTCTAATATTTTTGCCCTCCTTGGATGTTTCTCACCTAAGAAATTGTCTATTATTACTTCATCACCTTTAACTGTAACCTTCATAGGGAAGTGAGAATACCTTATCTTTAACCTGTATTCAAACCCTTCTGTTACTCCCTTTATCATGTTTTTAATATGGGCTACAAAAGTCCCCACCATAGCAGCATGTTTTTTCCTTGGGAATAGACTCTCTACAACTATCTTGTTCCCTTCTTTCTTTATAGTGACATTGGGATACGAGAGCACCCTCCTTAATTCCTTATCTCCAGATTTTACTATAACTTCATCACCACTGATCTCTACAGATACGTTATCTGGTATCTCAATCTCCTCTCTAATAACTGCAGCAACTGGCATACTATCTCCTTTAAATTTTTATTTTTTATTATAAATTTTATTGTAATTATTCATAGAAAGAGTTTAATAGACGTAAGAAATCAGTCTACCACCAATGCCCTTTGCCTTGGCCTCTTCATGAGTCATCAATCCCTGAGGAGTACTTACAATTAAGAGACCGAACCCCTTTGCAGGGAGGTATCTTTTTTCAAATTTTTCAAATTCATTCTTTTTAACAGCGTATCTTGGTTTAATTGCACCACACTTGTTTATCTGTCCTATTAACTCTACCTTGTATATTCCTCCTCTACCGTCCTCTATATACTCAAAGTTCCCAATATAACCGTTATCCTGCATAACCTTTAATACTCTACCTATCAACTTAGAGGCTGGTTTTATATACACTACCTTTTTTCCCACCCTCTCACAGTTGGAGAGGTGATTTAAAGCATTTGCAAGGGGATCCATCAGGCTCATGTTTATACCTCCTAAATTTTTTAATCAAGTTTTTTAAATCCTAACTTTGGAGCTAACTCTCTAAAACACTGCCTACATAGATTTAACCCGTACTTCCTAATTATACCTCTACCTTCCCTTCCACATCTCCTACATACTCTGTGACTCGACCTCTTCTTTTCCTGTACCTTTGCCATATTTTCACCTCCTTATTCTTCTTCAACTATATCGATGTTAAATGTTGTTCTTATATACTCAATAGCTTCTTCCTTCTTTACATGATGTCTTTTTGGAATTTTACTCCTTCTAATCCTTCTTCTTTTAACCCTGTAACCGGGTTTTTCAAGAGTTACACATACATCCATTCCAAAGATACCGATCTCGGGATCGTACTTCTGTCCTGGAAAGTCGATATGTTCGGGGATACCGAAGGAGAAGTTACCACATTCATCAAAGGAGTAAGAATATAAGGTTTTTCCAGCAGTTTTAAATGCAATAAATGCATTTTTTAAGAATTCCTCGGCCTTCTTACCCCTAAGTGTAACTTTTAACCCTATTGGAAGTTTCTTCCTTATACCAAATGCAGGGTTTGTCTGTTTAGCACGAGTTCTAACAGGTTTCTGTCCAGTAAGTTCCTCAAGTACCTTTTCCCCTTTTAATAGCCTATCTCCACTTTCCCCTACTCCCATATTAACAGTAACCTTCTCAATTCTGGGTTTACGCATGGGCTGTTTTTCCCATAACTCCAAGTGTGACATCCCTTTCACCTATTTATAGGTTTTTCAATGCAGATAGAACAGGTTCCTCATCACCTACTACAAATACGTAATCTTTGATAGTTTTGAACTTTTCTCCATCCTTTGTTTCAAGTGTTACTATGTCGGGATGGAGTTTCCTTTTCTCTATACTTACTATCCTTGCAATTTCACCGATATTCTTACCTCCTGTAATGTAGGCTAACTTACCTTCTTCAAATGGAATATGACCTAGTAATTTTTGCTCTGGGATAGCGAGTATTACAGTATCCCCAGTTTTATAGACGTCTTCTTCAGCCTTAGTTGGATCCGAAACGTATATAATATGGTTCCTACCGTCGTGGAGGTTTAACTGAATATGTCCTCCTTTTATAACAGTCTTGTTCTTAATTCTACATAACTTTATATCCTTTCTATCTGTTTCCTTTAAGGTAATTCTACCTTTTTTATCGAATAGAACTAAGAAATCTTCTTTGGTATCGGGAATGGAGAGTATATCCATCAACCCAACAGGGAATCTATGTTCCTTCCTTACAACTCCATCAACTAATATTTTACCCATCTTAATAATCTTCTTAGCCTCTCTCCCGTTATCTGCATAACCTAACACATCTCTTATTATCAATTGAAGGGGTAAAGAATTCTCTATGGAATGTGGACCTGGAATAGGTTTAGTGACGAACTTTTTAACTTTCCTTGGAAGTTTCCACTTTGCCGGAGCAGGTAATCTTTTCAAATGCTTCTTACCTCCTTTACTTGCCATTATTTACACCTCTCTATTTTTTATCTATCCTCTCTAAGAATTTGAACCTCCTCTCATCTGACTCATCTAACTTTATTATCATTACATTAGATGGATGTATTGGGTAGGGCACTTCCTTACCATTCTGCTTCTTGATAAAAGCTCCCTCTACATGTATCTTATAGGACTTGTAATCAACCTTTAAAACCTTTCCTTCAACATTTTTAAAATCTCCTCTCATTATCCTTACAACATCCCCTTTCCTTACAGGGAGTGCATTTTTCTTATACTTCTCCTTCAGCTCCTTTGAAAGCATTGCAGACATTATCTGGTGTCTTCTATGAAGGGGTGCGTTGAATAACGCCTTCCTCTGTTTTCTTGGCTGTTTAGATCTTGTCAGGGCTACCATTTCTATCCACCCTTAATTTTATAATTTTATACTATTATTCTAGCCAGTCTTGCTATACCAGGCCACCTCTCGGCAGCCTCTTTTGCAACAGGACCCTTTATCTCTGAACCCTTTGGGTTTCCATCTGGAGTAACTATTACAGCGGCGTTATCTTCAAATTTAATCCTAGTACCATCTGGTCTCCTGTACTCCTTCCTCTGTCTAATTATTATAGCTGGTAGTACCTGTTTCCTCATCTCGGGAGTTCCTTTTTTAACCGAGACAACAACCATACTACCTACTCCTGCAGAAGGTAGTCTCCTTGCAACACCTTTGTAGTTCTTAACTGCAATAATTTCCAACTCCTTTGCTCCAGTGTTATCTGCACATATAACTCTAGCTCCAGTTGGTAGAGCCCTAGTTATCTTTGAACCAATACCTTTCATAGTATCACCTTATTCTCCCTCTTCTATCTTCTCGATAACTACAAAGGCCTTAGTCTTGCTGAGAGGCCTACACTCTGCAATTCTTACTTTATCTCCAACCTTTGCATGGATACATGGAGGATTGTGAGCAACTATTTTACTGGTTCTCTTTTCATACCTTTCATACTTTGGTATATATCTAATAATCTCCCTTTTAACTACAACAGTTTTATGTGCTCTATCACTTACTACAACACCTTCAAATATCTGTCCCCTCACAGATAACTTACCATGGAATGGACAGTGAGGATCATCACAGGTATTTTCTGGATACTTAACATCTATACCTATATTTCTCGTCTTTGTCATAGTACTACCTCCATCCTTTGATTTTTGAGAATAGATAGAATAAATAGTATATAAATATTATATCTATAAGTAAAAGAAAGATTAGAATATGAAAAATTAACCTTTTAGAGATAATACTAAAAAGTATTTAAAAGTTTCGTCCAAATAATAAAAACAGTGTTAATAAGGATAGATATTTTTAATTTTCTTCTTCAATCTATCCTCAGGCCTACCTATTAAGAGACTACCTATAACTTTGACATACTTATCTTTCAATTTAAATTTAAACACTGCAACATCCTTAGGTATAATTATTTCCTTACCGTTGTATTTCTCTATAATAAGGGTATTTCTCGTCTCATCAACAACTCTACCTTTTATACCTACCAATGACGGGTTGGATGCCTCCACGATCTCTACATCCAACCCTATTAGCTCATGTCTAAGTATGTTGTAAGGCGTTATCATAGTTATCTGATCTCAATAGTATCTTTGGAGAAACCCATCTTGATAAGTGCTTCCTCTACTCTCTTTCTCTGATCTCCCTGGAGTTCTATGGAATCTTTCTTTACCGTCCCTCCACATGCACAGAAATCCTTTAACTTCTTTGCAAGATCTTTTATATCTATCAGATCTGTATCTATACCTTCTATAATAGTCATTAACTTTCCAAACCTTCTCTTTGTAACGTAAATTTTTATTTTTTGTTCCTCCTTAGCAATTTCCTCACATACACATAGTTCCTTAGGTAGCCCACACCTTGGACAGATCTCGGGCATTACTGCACCTCTAATTTATTAATGTTTTTTATACATTATAAATCAATAATTATGTATGTGAGTTATCCCGCCCTTAAAGGACGGAGCTTCCTCCATTCAGCCGACCTTTGTAGTTCCGGCCTCATGGAGAAGTTTAAGACTTCATAACTTTCCGTTTTGACGAACTCGTTATCCGTCGGACTAATAATATTAGGGTTTTATCAGAACCGCCTTAATTATTGGTAAAGTCATATATTTAAACTTTTATTTAAACTTTTCCATCCCAAAAGGGCAAGGTTTCTAGTTATAACTTTTATTGTTTACTATATTCCCTTCTCTTTTCATTCATAATGGTGTATATCCTTGCTATAGTTCTCCTTATCTCCCTCATCCTACCTGGATTTGAAGGAGCTCCACTGGTAGCCTTATTGGTGTACTCCTTAAGGAGTTCTCTCTTCAACTCCATCAGCTTCTCCTTCATCTCAGAGATACTCATCTCCCTGATTTCTTGAGGTCTCAGTATTGCCATACTTTCACCTCTTTACTATTCTTCAACTTCACTTATTTCCCCTTTCTTTTCCCCTTCTTCCTCCTTTATAATGACTTCATCAGGTAGTATAACATCTGGAGGTACAAGTTTTACAGTTACTCCAATTACTCCTAACTTCAGCTTTGCTATTCTATGGGCCTTTCTAACAAGAACCTCAGAAGGCTCTCCACAGTGTTTCATATACCCCTCCATAAACTTTTCAGTCCTAGCTCTTTCCCCAGTTAATTTACCTGAGATAATTACTACAACTCCTTTAGCTCCTGCCCCCATTACCCTTCTAACTGCCGCATGAGCAACTCTCCTAAAGTGCATACCTCTTTCAAGGGCAGAAGCTATCTTTTGGGCAACAATTGCAGGATCTAGATCAGGATTTTCAACCTGTTTTACCTCTATCTGTGGATTCACTACACCAAACTCCTTTGCAATTGTTTCTGTTAGTTCTTTTACAAGCCTACCCTTTCTACCAATTACGAGACCTGGTTTCTCGGCGTATATGATAATTCTCGTTCCAATAGGTGTTTTTTTCATCTCCATATGACTATATCCTGCCCTAGTCAATCTATTCTTTAGATACTCGTCTACAAGTGCCTCAGTAACATGTTCCTTTACAAACACCCTCTCGATCATACACCTCACCCTATTTTATTTTATTAGTATTCCTCTAATATTACCTGGATATGTACAGTCTCCTGGAACTTTGGTGTAGCTCTACCATAAGCCCTTGGCATGTATCTCTTTATAGTAAACCCCTTATTCGAAGAAATATGTTTTATTCTGAGTTTATCTACATTCAATCCTTTATACTCTGCATTCTTCTTAGCACTCTCTAAAACTTTCAATATCTCTCTCGCAGCCTTCTGTGGATATCTTGCTGCAGCCCAGCCGTACTTACCTTTCTTATGAGGAACATCTTTTCCATGTCTCTTAAATGGCACTGGCTGTTTCAACTCAATTACCCTCCTTAGATATCCCATAGCTTCATCAAGTTTCATACCGTTTATTTCTCTACATATCTCTACAGCATGTTTCCTGGATATCCTAAGAGCCCTGCCCATAGCCCTGGCAGTTTTATTTGGATTTGTCTCAATTTTATACTTTAATTTCCCCATACCTCTCACCTTTAACTTTTATTATTGAGAGGCCTAACTTTAATATTAATTTTAAGGTGTTGAGATAACAGATTCTAAGGTTACCCACTGTGTTTTTCAGAAGATAGTTAGGCTTCTTACTACCTATTTCCAAAATAAGATCTTCCTTATGACGTATTCTTATTGTATATCCTCTTTTTTCTAAAAAATCTACAAACTCTTTCATTTCATTAAACTTCTTTATATACTTTATCATAGATCTAACCTAATAGAAAGTTATAATATTTTAAAAAATTGTTATGGAATAAATAATTCTATTCTATTAAATAGGTCTCTCTATTAAAATCTATTAAAATAGATTTCAGGCCAAAGACACCTCTACAACCTCTACACTCTCTACATCTTTTAATCCACTTAACTCCTTTTCAAGAGGTTCGGTTCCTCCTTCTTTCTCTTCCATCTCTACTAGGACATAGATAGCATAAAGTCCAAAAGCTAAAGGTTCCTCTAAAACATTTATACACTTTATCCCCATATTCTCTACAGCTTTTTTTATCCTCTCCTTTAAACTTTCCCTATCTACTTCAGGACTCACAGGCATAACCTTTACCTTGGCAATAACTGTTCCCATACTTACACCTTCACCTTTTTCTTTATGGACCTTCAAATCCACAGGAAGGACATTTATAGAGGTTGCTTAACTTTCTACATCTTTCACATCTTACTATTTCAACTTCTCCACAGTTTGGACATGGAAACCTTGTAGCATGTTCTCTAGGTGCTATTTCTGCATTACAGGAGATACATATGTACTTCATCCTATCACCTTGACTTATCTATATTTTTAAATTTTTAGTTTGACTAGTCTACTGTAATTTTAGTATATATATCTTTTTCTCCCTTTAAGACATTTACAACTCTCTCTGGATATTTTCCATTGACTACTATACACTCCATCTTATATCTTATTAAAAGTTTTGGTAGATAACTATCCACCGATGTAAAACCTCTAATGGATTTTGCACTTATAATATTTAACAGTTTTCCCCCAGGATATCTATCATATATACCATCAACATCTGTAACTATTATAACCTTCTTCAACCTTAGAAGTTTGGCAATATAGAGGGCTATGGAATCTGAAGTAACTTCCCAGGAGTGTGGAAGTTCATCTGTAGAAAGTACGATCTTAGATGGTAGTAATATAACTATATCTTTATCTTGTAATGTAACCTTGGTATCGTAGAGGTTATCTACAGTTTTAATATGAGATACATCGGAGAAATAGACTCCCATCATATCCATGGCCATTAATGCCATCCTATGGGACGCCTTATTACTTAACTTCACATCTCTATCAAAATCTCTTACCAAATCTGCAAACATTCCCCCTCCAGGTACAACAACTATCTTATTTTCCTCACTACTAAAGGATTTCAGAATATTTAAAAGTGGTTTTATATCGTAGGCCAAACTTCCCCCTATCTTCACTAGGTAGAGGTTGTCTATCTTCATGCTCTCTCCAATAATTTTTATATCATAAATTTAATATAGACTCCTTCGTATATGGAAAAAAAGTAGTATTACAAAATAACTTATTATTATAATTTAAAAAATTATTATTATAATAAAAATGATGATAAAAAATAATTTAATTATACAACTCCGATCCGTTCTGATTATCCACTACTTTAGAACGTATAAAACTAATCATGGCGGATAACCTTCCAGCCTTCTATCTTCATTGGCTGGCGTTAAGGGAAAATGGTGACCCCACATCTTCAGGACCCTCAAACGAATTTTTCCCCGCCTTGATCCACGCCGTACTGTCATTGTTGAAACTCCCAAGTTTCTTTGCAACTTCACCAGTCCGATAAAGCCTCATAACTCCTCCTAAGTGATAGCCAAATAATATATTTTACTTTTTAAAAATTTACAATTAGATAGATAGGGTTTTTATTTTTTGACAGCTCTTTATTAATACTATTACTTAATATACTCGCAAACTTCCTTAGCCCAATATGTAATTATAAAATCTGCCCCAGCTCTCTTTATACAGAGGAGTATCTCCATTATAGCATCTACTCTATTTATCCATCCTCTCTGAGCGGCAGATTCCACCATGGAGTACTCCCCACTTACACAGTAACTACCGATAGGTATATTGAAATTATCCTTAGCCAGCCTTAGAATGTCTAAATAGGGTAATCCAGGTTTTATCAGTATCATATCTGCTCCTTCTTCTATATCTAACTCTATTTCCCTTAAAGCCTCTCTCCAATTCCCAGGATCCATCTGATACGTTTTTCTGTCCTTTAAACCGTATCTGGGAGAACTCTCTGCAGCATCCCTAAATGGTCCGTAGAAGGCTGAGGCATACTTTACAGCATAACTCATGATACATACATCATGGTAGTTGTTCTCTTCCAAGGTTTCTCTTATGGCTTTAACCCTTCCATCCATCATATCAGAAGGTGCAACAACATCTACACCACTTTCAGCGTAGGATAATGCTATCTTAGAGAGGATCTCGATAGTTTCATCGTTTAATACTTTATTATCTTTTAGGATACCACAGTGTCCATGGGTTGTATATTCACATAGACAGGTATCTGCTATCACAAGAATTTCATTTCCTAATTCCTCTTTTATTCCCCTTATAGTCCTCTGAATTACTCCATCTTTCTTATAAGCAGAGGTCCCATATTCGTCTTTATACTTAGGTATTCCAAATAGTATAACTCCAGGGATACCTAAATCTGCTATCTTCCTACACTCCTCGATGGCAGATTCTACACTGAACCTGTACTGGTTAGGCATGGAAGGTATTTCTTTCTTTCCCTTCTTTATCCTCTCATCTACGAAGATAGGCATTATAAGATCCTTCTTACTTAAAGTGGTTTCTCTAACCAAGTCTCTTATTTTATGATTCTTTCTAAGTCTTCTAGGTCTGATCAACATAGTACCCCTATTCAAATTATAAAATTATCAATAAGGAAGAAAGAAAAGTAAAAAACTGAACAGGTATTTACTACTACCTTACTGTTACTCCACTATCAAGGAAGCGTATCCCACAACAGCGGAATAGTCTTTGGTGATATCTCCAGAAGTGGAGTAGGTGAGTAGTTTAGCATCCTCTGCACCAAGTTCCTTCATGGCTCTCAACATGGCCATGGTAGGTCCATAACCACACATGGTAATGTTGTTGTTTACTACAGTTGTATAGAGTTCCTTCTCATCCATAGTTAGTATAGCCCTTATTGCCAAGGCGTCCTTCTTTGTCGCTATATCTTGAGGTTCGTAGTGGGTGAAATCTGTAGATGCTATTATTACCACCTTCCTGTCCAACTCTATAGATACCTTTGCTACAGCATATCCAACTTCTATGGCAGTTTCATAATCCTGCATCATCATAGATATAGGCACAATTTTAAAATCCACAGAGTTCAACATGCTTATATGCTGTAAGAAAGGAAGCTGGACCTCTATGGAGTGTTCCCTGAGATGGGCAGTTTCATCTAAATCTAAGATATCACAGTCCCTCCATAGCATCTCTACAAACTCGTCATCTGTCTCTACATCCCCTAAGGGAGTCCTCCATATACCCTTCATGGTGGAAACTCCAGAACCTAAACCTGTGTGATTAGGTCCTAAGATCACAACTGTAATATTTTCGCTCACCTTAGAAGATAAAGCCTTGTAAGAGTGGGCTGCAACAGGCCCAGAGTATATGTACCCTGCATGGGGACATACTAAGCCTATTGGTTTCTTAAAGACTCCCCTTGTTGGAAGGGAACCAGGTCCTAACTCATGTAAGTAGCAGTACTCTATCATCTCTATCAACTCTCTCGAATCTGAAGGGTAGAACATACCTGCAACTGCAGGGTTTCTCACTAACATACCATCACCTTATATATGATAATACTCCCTATATTATAATAGCAAAAGTTTTTATATTATAGTTTATGTAATTAATGAGTATTTTTCTAACTTATTATTAAAAAAATATATAAAATAAAAAGGATTAAAAAAGATCAAAAAACAGGGTGAGAGAGTGCCAGGAACAAAGCCTGTGGAGTTAGGTTCTCTAAAGGAGGGACAGTATATAATGATAGACGACGTCCCATGTAGAATTGTAAGCATTACAAAGTCAAAACCAGGAAAACATGGAGGGGCAAAGGCTAGGATCACTGCAATAGGTATCTTCGAGCCAATTAAAAAGGAATTGGTAGGTCCAACATCTTCAAAGGTAGAGGTCCCTATTATAGACAGGAGAAAAGGACAGGTTTTAGCTATAATGGGAGACACTGTACAGATAATGGATCTAGAAACATATGAGACTTTAGAACTTCCAATACCTGAAGATGTGGAAGGACTTGAGAGTGGTGTAGAGGTGGAGTACATAGAAGCAGTTGGAAGGTACAAGATCACAAGGGTTGTTGGAAAGTAATTCTTTTATACTTTTTTACTCCTAAAAGCACACATAAGGGTATTAGCCTCCTTACCACTGATGAACGCTCTACTTATTATCCTTTTAAAGATCACCTTACACAGTTCTTTTCTGTACTCGGGGATATTCTCGTTGGCATCTACGAAGTCCTCGAATAACTTTATAAGGGTATCCTTCTCAAGTTTTGAGGCCTCCCTCATCTTTACAGGAAAGGGCTTTTCAAGTTTTAAGGTATACAACTCGTAGAGTATTACAGCCACTGCATGGGAGAGATTCATTACAGGATACTCTGGTGACGTAGGAATAGATAGGAAAAGATCACAGAGATCGAGTTCTCTGTTAGTTAGTCCATCGTCTTCTCTTCCAAAGACCAAACCCATTTTACCCTTTAATCCTAAGTGTTTTTCTGCCAACTCCTTAGGTGTAATAGGCACTCTTTTTAAATTTCTATCTCCAGATACTATTCCTGAGGTACCTACTACTAGATCAATATCTTCTATAGCTTCTTCTAGGGAGTTATAGAATACTGCTCTATCCAGAATATCTTTAGCATGTACTGACCTTATGTAGGCCTCTTTATCTAAGATACCTCTATCCCCCACTATCCTCAACTCTCTTACTTCAAAGTTCTTCATACACCTAGCAATCGCTCCAACGTTTCCACTATACTTGGGATTTACTAAAATAACTACAGGTTCCATAGGACCCCTTTTTTTTGGTAAAGTTATTCTAAAAAATATTAAAATTATTAAAAAAATATTAAAAAAATATAAAAAATTTTATTGTAATAACGATAGAAATCGTATATTTATTTAGAAGAGATTTTAATCTATTTTATTTTTTAGGTTTTTAGTACAATATAAAATAAGTAGAAATGGTTTTTCATCTTGTAGATCTAGATCTATATATAGCAGGATATTTTTTTATCAATCCTTATAACCACTTTTTTGATATTTTGATCTTTTAGAACCTTTTAGAGTATTCATATCTAAATAGGAATCCAACTTCCTTTACCTTAGTTGCTAAATTTTCTATGAAAAATCTGGATGAGCAACGAATATTTTATAATTACCAACTACTGGAGTTTTCTTACAAATAAGGATATATACATCAACCGCTGGATCACAGAACGCTTTCACCCCTTTAAAATCAATAATCTAAGTAATAACTGTATTAAACTTTTTAAATTAACAATAACTTTTCGAAATCTTAATAAAAATTATATATATAACTATCAATAAAAATTAAAAAATAAAAAAATATAAAAGATAATTAGAGTATTCTCAGGTAAGTCTTAATCTCCCAGTCTGTAACTGAAGTTCTGAAACTGTCCCACTCAGCAGTTTTTATTTCCATAAATTGCTCGTATATATGATCTCCAAGTGCCTTCTTCAGGACTGGATCGTTTTCCAACTCCTCAAGAGCTTCCTTTAAGTTAGATGGTACAGATTCAATTCCTAACTCCTTCTTCTCCTTATCACTCATTGTAAATATGTTCCTCTCCACAGGTTCTGGTGGTGTCAACTTCTTCTTTATTCCATCTAATCCAGCTGCTAACATTACTGTAAATGCTAAATATGGGTTACAGGATGGATCTGGTGCCCTGAACTCGATCCTTGTACCTTTACCTCTTATTGCAGGCACTCTAATTATCGCACTTCTGTTCTTATTTGCCCAGGCGATGTTGACAGGAGCTTCATAACCTGGTACTAACCTCTTGTAGGAGTTAACTGTTGGGTTTGTTATTGCAACTATTGCCTTAGCATGTTCCAAGATACCTGCAATATAACTTAAACATGTCTCACTTAACTGATATGGTCCATTTTCATCGTAGAAGGAAGGCTTTCCATCTAACCACACACTCTGGTGGCAGTGCATACCGTTACCGTTCATACCGTAGAATGGTTTGGGCATAAAGGTTGCCATTAATCCGTACTTCTTTGCTATCATCTTTATAGTTGTCTTGAAGGTGACGACACTGTCTGCTGTCTTCAGGGCGTTATCAAACTTGAAATCTACCTCGTGCTGTCCTGGTGCTACCTCGTGGTGGGATGCCTCTACGTGGAAGCCAAGGTTCTCTAGGGCCAATACTATATCCCTTCTGATATCTGGGGCGTCATCTAAAGGCTCCATATCGAAGTATCCTCCAATGTCAGCAGGGATCATCCTATGTGGGTTGTGAGGATCTGGTTTTACTAAGAAAAACTCTGGTTCAGGTCCTACGAAATACTCCCCATTTAGATCCTCTTTGAGTTGATTCATTATCTTCTTTAAACAACTTCTTGGATCTCCTTCAAATGGCTTTCCTTCTGGTGTATAGACGTCACAGATAACTCTTGCTACAGATTTCTCTGTAGGTCTCCAGGGCAAAACAGAGAGTGTTGAGAGATCAGGTTTTAACAACATATCAGAGTGCTCTATTGGAACAAAACCCTTAATTGAGGAACCGTCGAAGTGTATTCCCTCTGTAAGTATCTCCCTCAACTCTTCAAGACCCTTCTCTCCAGGTTTCACAGGGTAGGCTACATTCTTAGGAGCACCTAAGATATCCACAAATTGGAACCTTATAAACTTAACATCGTTGGTTTTTATGTAATCCAGGGCCTTTTCAACTAGATCCATTATCTACACCCCAAAAATTATTCTGATTTACAATTGTCGGAAATATGTTTCCTATTATTTCATATTATTGTATATATAATTTACGGTTTTAATGTGAGAATATGAAATTCCTAATACTGGATGGATATACTGATGAACCTGCAGGATTGGGAGTACCTCCCTATATAGGTACATATCCAAGGTACGCCGCTGGAGTCTTCTACCACTATGGATATAGAGATGTCCATTACATTACTATAGATAAGTTAAGGGAAGAGTTGAAAAGAGGTTATGATCTAAATAAATTCGATATAATAGTAGCTATATGTGGGTTTCATACACCTGGGAAGTATCTAAATGTCAAACCTGCTACATTAAAAGAGATAGTCTCTATCTTATACAACTATAGAGGTATTAAGATCTTAGGAGGTCCTGCAGGGACGAGATTTGGATCTTCCATGGAGGGAGGTATCTTAAAGGATGAAGAAAGGTATAAGTCCTTCTTCCATCTTGTAGCAGAAGGAGATCTTGAGAAACTTCTTTCCGATCTCATTGAAAATAGGTTTAACCTTGAAAAAATAGACAGAGAATACTATCAACTTAGAGACTACAAAAGTATAAGGGAGTTTGCAATAAAAGGGGCAAAGATTGTAAAGGAGCATCCAAACTACCCCTATGTAGTTGCAGAGATAGAAACCTACAGAGGATGTTCCAGGTATTTAAGTGGAGGATGTTCCTTCTGTACAGAGCCGAGACGCTTCGGTACTCCAAAGTTCAGAGATGAGAAGGATATAGTTGATGAGATAGGAGAGTTGTATAACCAAGGTGTTAGATACTTCAGGATAGGTAGACAACCCTGCATATTCTCCTACAAGTCAGTAGAAAGTGAGAGAGAAGAGATACCTAAACCTAACGTTGAGGCTATAGAAAAGTTATTTAAAGGTATATGGAGCAGGGCTAAGCCTAAGGTACTCCACATAGATAACGCCAACCCTGCAGTAATAGCTAGACATGAGGAGGAGAGCAGGAAGGTTGCCAAGATACTGGTGAAGTACTGTACAAGTGGAAACGTAGCTGCCTTTGGTGTGGAGAGTTTCGACGAGAAGGTAATTAAGATGAACAACTTACTAACAACTCCAGAAGATGTTCTTAAAGCGGTGGAGATACTGAACGAAGTTGGAGGTAGGAAGGGTCCAAGTGGTCTTCCCTATCTACTCCCAGGTATAAACCTACTCTTTGGGTTAAAGGGAGAGTCCAAGAGAACCTTTAAGATAAACTATCAGTATTTAAAGGAGATATACGATAGGGGCTTGATGTTGCGGAGGATAAATATAAGGCAGGTAGTACCCTTTTACGGTACTAACATAGATACTAGAGATGTTAAAAAAGCGAAGAAAAGGAAAAAATTATTCCTAAGTTTTAAAGAAAAGGTTAGGGAAGAAATAGATAAACCTATGTTGAAGAGGGTTATTCCAAAGGGTACTGTATTAAGGGATGTGCTCTTAGAAGTGAAAGAGAAAAACCTGTACTTTGGTAGACAACTTGGTACCTATCCAATACTGGTAGGTATAAAGGAGGAAGGGCTGGAGCTCAGATCCTTTGTAGATGTGAAGGTGGTAGATTACGGTAGAAGATCTATAACTGGTGTAGTAGTTAGTGTAAAATAACAACACTCAGTTCTAATTAAAAATAATGAAAGATTTACTATCTTTTTTAAGTCCCTAATACACTTCTTATAATATTAGATCCCATAGCTCCTTTTATACTGTTTTTATTACTAATTAATGGATTTTAAATTACTGATTTTGGGCTACTCTATCATTCTTTTATTTTAAAAAATTATTGTCAAAACCCTAATTGGATACACAATAAAGCAGTTATTTCATCCACAAAATATATAAAACATTAATACTACAATAGATATTATTTATACTATAGTATAATTTACTATCAAAAATTTTCTTATAATAATAACATCTTAAAATATATTAAAAGAGTTGAAAGTATGAAGGCCTTTGAATTTCTAAGAAAATCTAGAGAGAAGTTAGGTATCACAGTTGTATTAGATAAAGGGCTGTCTCCAGAATTCCTAAGAGACTATCTTAGAGTATGTGGGGAGTATATAACCTTTGTTAAATTTGGATGGGGTACTTCTGCAGTAATAGATAGGGATATTGTAAAGGAGAAGATCGAGATATACAAAAAATACGGGATAAAGGCCTATCCTGGTGGTACTCTATTTGAGGTTTCCTACTCCAAAGGGCTATTTGAGGAGTATCTAAAGGAGTGTGAGGAGTTAGGTTTTGAAACCGTGGAGATATCAGATGGCTCTATAACTCTAAGTTTAGAAGAGAGGGAAGATATTATAAGGAAGGCGATAGAGAGGGGTTTTACTGTATTGACAGAGGTTGGAAAAAAGAGTGTAGAAATGGATAGAAAGATAACCTTAGAGGAGAGAATAGAGTTGATAAACAGAGATATAGATATAGGTGCAGATTACGTAATTGTGGAGGGTAGGGAGAGTGGAAAATCTATAGGTCTCTTTGATAGTAAAGGTAATGTTAAAGAGGAGGATTTTAAAATCTTAGTAAATTCGGTCCCTCTTGAAAAGGTGATATTCGAGGCTCCTCAGAAGAATCAACAGGTTTATTTTATACTCAATATTGGGCCTGATGTTAATTTAGGGAATATTTCATATGAAGATGTAATCTCTTTAGAGACTCTGAGGAAGGGATTGAGAGGAGATACATTTGGAAAGGTTTAGAATAACAGAGAGGTTAACTATGGATATCAGAGAGATCACTGTTATTGGAGGGTATGACAAGTATGGAGAGCTAGAGAATGTGAGAGAACTAAGGATTAGATAAAAATTATAACAATAAAAATATCGAAATAGCTGGTACAATCGATGGATATAGAGGGGATTTTATACTGGATCCCTACCTGGCGAGCCATCCTGTAGGGAAACCTTACTGATCCCAAAAAGAGTTGAATTAGAAGTTGGAGATCACATACACTACAGGCCTTTAGGTTGTCCAATACCTCATTTTGCCAAAGTTATTCAGGAAAAAGATGGACTTTAGTATGATGCAGAAGGTACACTCTGGAGTTGTAGTAGAAGTGGAAGGAAAGAGAGCATATATCGAAGGTATAGACTTAAAGGTGTTTTAGGTGCCTGTAGATCTTAGATACTTCTTTCTCTATCTCCTTTAGAACTACTCTAAGGGGAATATTCATATCCTCTGCTATTCTCTTTATATCATCGTATTCAGGTTTTGCATTTATCAATTTATCCCCTAGATAAGATACCTTAACTCTAATTTTGTAGGATCTTCCCTTTATATTAATATTGTGCACTTTTATACTACGCTCTGCCTTTATCCTACCAACTTCTTTAACTCTAACTCCTAAGGTCCCAGTCTCCTCCATAAGTGTCTCCACCATCCTGTCGAGATTCCTATAGTCTGTAATTACAGTAATGATATGAGTAGGCCTATTCTTCTTTCCTATACCATTTACAACGAAAACCTCCTTAGCACCTCTCTTAAATAGTATCTCGTAGAGGTTCCCAATAATCTCACCAGAAATATCATCTACATTTGTTTCAAGGACTACAATACTTTCTCTATTATCTTTAATCTCTCCCTCAACTACTCTCAGAACGTTTGGTACATTCTCCAACCTTTTAGAGCCTCCTCCATATCCTACCTTTAAAGGTATCATCTCAGGATAGTTATCCAATACTCTATCTACAATATTTGCCAGTATGGCTATACCTGTTGGTGTAGTATGTTCAAAGTTGGTGATATATGGGGGATTTATGTATTTTATACCGTATTTACACAGTATCTCCAAGGTACTTGGAGCAGGTACAGGAAGGATGCCATGTTCTATCTGTATATATCCGCAACCTAATACAGGGGGTGTGGAGTAAATTTTACCATCTAAGTATCCATGCCTCTCAAGTAATACAACACTTCCTAAGATGTCAAAAATGGTATCGAGAGAAGAGATCTCGTGAAGGTGGATATTTTTATCCCCATGTACCCTCATCTCTGCAGATATAAGATCATCTAAGATGTTTAAAGATAAACTCCTTACCTTCCCCGAGAGTTCCAACTTATTTATCACTTCCTCCATAGCCTTTTTTAGATCCCAAGGATTTTTAAGTCTGTCCTCCACTATATCTATATGGAGTCTTTTCGCTCTTATTCCATTTATCTTTTCCTCTCTGATATCCACTTTAAATCTTTTACAATTGCTCAACTCCTCTATAGCTTGAGATATTTGATACACTATATCGACATTTCCTGTTAGATCTATAAGTGCAGATAGTAACATATCACCCGATATACCAGATATCTGAGGGTCTATAAGGAGTACTTTCATTTTATCCCAATAGATTTTAATGAAGATAAAAATAAAGACGTTTTAACCTTTAATTATTTTGTAAGTAACTCTTTTTAAATAGAAGGATTATATAATATAAAAATATTATAAACAATATATTCTAATATATCCGATATATTATAAATTGAGGGAAAAGATGAATATAAAAGAGTTAATTCTAAATCCAGATAGATTCTTTAGAGATCTATCCAATAAAGAACCTTCCCTTACAACACCCTTTATAATTATTTTTATCCTTTCAGTGCTCGATGCTATCTATACCTGTGTCTATTTCTATTATTTTTTCTTAACATCAGCAGGTTTCGATCTCTGTTCATCAGATATATTAGTGATACTAACTGTATCTTTAATATTCATTATATTAGTAGCTTTCCTATCTATATCTATAGGATGGCTGTTAGCAGCAGGAATAATGTATCTAATTTCTAAATTATTTAAGGGAAAGGGTTCTTTTAAGAGGACCATGGAATTTACTGGGTACGGTTACTTTCCAACTATTATAGGAGTGTTGATCTCTATTTTAGTAAGTTATTACTTCTTCTCTAATAACCAGGTACTTACTCCTGAAGTTGCGGACAAGATTTATACATTTATAACCCCAATTGGTATTGTAACTACTCTGTGGACCTTAGGTTTATGGACCTATGGAATAAAATATGCAATGAATCTGGATTTAAAGAAAGCGTTTGTCGTTGCATTGTTACTGGTAGTGCTACTTTTCATCATTTATATGTTGATTTTCATCGTCTATATATTGATACAGTCACTGTTCTAAGGTGGAGTTATGAAAAAGTTCTTTTTCTTTTATCAACTTATATGGTAAAATTTGTAAATTTTTGAATAAAAAAAGTACTTAAAATCTGGAAAATCTACGTCTATGGTTATATAATCATATACTATGAGGGAGAGATAAACAATACTATAATTAGGTATTGTCCTTACGGGATAAGTAAGGAGTACATCCAGATCCTTAAGGGAAGACTACAAATACATCTGTCCCAAGGTAAATATAAAGTTCGAAAATAGAGTAAAATAAATATAACCAAAATAATAGCGAATAAAAATATTGGAAATAATTAGAAAGAATAGAAACAGAAAGTTTAACAGATTTTGATTTTAATTATTCTTATAAAAATAAAAAAAGTAATCATTAACATCTCGTAGAGGTTAGCTGTGAAGTACCTTAGCTCTTTATCCCTTTCAACTCCTCCAGCACTTTATCTAAATCCATCTCAACTGGGGGAGACAGTTTAATAACTTCCTCCTTTTCATTATTATATCTTGGTATTATATGGAAGTGTAGATGAGGCACTTCCTGTCCAGCAGTAGGTTTGTTGTTATTTAGTATATTATAACCATCAAAATTTAGAGGTTTTAGTATCTCTAAAACCTTCTTAATAGTTCTAATTAGAGCTAAGGCAGTATCTTCTGGAAGTTCTTCAAAGGTTTCATAGTGTTCCTTAGGTATAATCAAGGTGTGTCCCTTACTTCTTGGGTTTATATCTAAAAATGCCATAGTTTTTTCGTCCTCGTATATTATCTTTGCAGGTATTTCCTTCTTAACTATTTTACAGAAGATACACATACACCATCACCTCAACTTCTCCCTTCCCGCTTTCTTTACAGCACTCCATATGCCCTCCATAATAGAGGGATTTCCCTCTACAACAGTACCTGTTACAACAGCATCTGCTCCACTTACTATTTTTCTGTAAGCCACTTCAGGAGTTCTTATACCTCCTCCTACTATGATGTTGATACCACTTAACTCCTTGGAAACCTTGATCATCTCGTCACTTACAGGACACTCTGCACCACTTCCAGCCTCTAAATAGGCCCATCTCATCCCAAAGTACCTTGCAGAGAGACAGTACATGGCAGCTATCTCAGGTTTTCTCTGGGGTATCTCATTTACTTCTCCAACAAAACCTACTGCAGTCTTCCTAACAGGCTCAACACCTAAGTAAGCCATAGGTATAGGTTCTAAAGAATACCTCTTGATAATAAGTGCTCCTAAGGTAGGTGCCAAGGTTGTCCAGTAGGTGTTGTTAGAATTCATAAGGGACATAAAGAACACTGCATCTGCGTAAGGTGTCAGTCCATCTATGTTTCCAGGGAAGAGTATAACAGGTATATCTTTAACTATCTTTTTGATCTCTCTTGTAATCTCATCTAAGTTAGATACTCCAATACTTCCTCCAACAATTACAGCATCTGCATACTCTTCAACCTTTTCTAATATCTGTGAGATATTCCTATCTTCAGGATCCACAAGTACAAAATAAAGAGCACCTTCACTTTCTAAGATACTGTATAGCCTTTTCTCCACCTTCCCAATGGAGATCTCCATTATAACACCTTACCTCTCAATTATAGTCTCCTTTATAGCCATTCCAAAGTGCCTGGCACTCTCATCGAATTTTATAAGTACCCTGTCCCCCTCTTTCAGGTCCACTACAGAGATGGGTTTCCCACCTTCCCCAACTAATCTTATAGTTTCTGCATTCTGAAGGATAGTCCTTAATATATCTCCCTTGTACTCTGCCTCGACAAGTACTAACGGCCTCCTCTCTATCTTCACTCTGCCAACCACAGCCTCCCTCGTTATTCCATCTTTATTAACTATTAAAACCTTATCTCCAGCCTTTAACTCACTTAGATACTTTGTCTTATTACCTGGACAGAGAACGTAGGCGTGCACAGGGCCAGCATTTACCCTGAAAGGTCTTGTGGCAACATATGGATTCTCTACAGTCTCTCCATGGACTAGGAATAGTCCCCTCGAGTAGGATCCAACTAACATTCCTTCCCCTTCTTCCATAATAGTACAGGTATCTATACATACTCTATCTCCACTGCCGATAGGCTCTACCTTCTTCACAGTGGCGTAATCCAACTTCACCCTCTCGGCGTTTATCTTTTCTATCATCCTTGAGAAATCCTTGATCTCGTTGGTATCCTTGGAACGTAGTAGAGTACCATCTACTCCTTTCTCCAGTATTTCATATGCTGTTTTCCCTTCCCCTACATCCTCTATAACAGCTACTATCTTAACGTTACTATCTGTAAGTTTTGCTATAAGATTCTCTAGTGGAATTATCGTCCAATCTTTACCTTCCACTATGATGTAATCTACATATGGATATTTACTTACCTCGGCGGCGTACTCTTCGTCTTCTTTACTTTCTATAGGTATGTATATTCCAGTCTCCTTTCCCAACTCCTTAGCCTTTCTCAGTATATCGAGATCTCCACTCTTTTCTATTATGACAATATCTGCATCGAGATCCTTAGATGCGACCTTTATATTTCCCAACTCTCTAACTTTTTTAATGTCTTCCTTGGGAACATAAACTGCGGGAATAGAACTTTCTAAGGCGTCTTTTACTATCTCCTTTCTCTCGTCCCAGGTAGTACCACTTACATATATCCATCCAAATTTCATACTATACACCTCAGATCATTTATGATAATAGACAGTATAGAATTATAATATTTTATGGTTTTTATATCAATAGTATAAATTTAATTTTAATTAAACAACAACCTTTCAGAACCTCCCAATAAAAAATATGTATAGAAGGGACTAGAAAAATTATCAAAGTAAGAACGATTGTTAAATCAGAAATAAATAAAAAAATAAAAATCTCTTAAAAAAGAAGGTTTAATATAAAATCCTGTATTACTCCCCCAGTATACAATATAATCCAGGGATAAAAACTTTTACTTTTTCATCTGTTCTCATTCTTTATTATTATTTTCTGGTTTTGAGAGAAATTTGTTTTTTCCATCTGTATTTAATTCTTTATTATAAAGTTTAACAGTTTTTTAAGATTATATTTTTACTATTAATCCTAAGTATTTTATTGAGAATACTGGATTTGTTGTTAAGTTTTAGTTATTACTCCTGGATATTGGAAGAAGAGTAAGGTTTATAACAGGGATATTGAGTATTATTACCTTTTAACAATACTGTTGGTATTCTTTTAGTATCTACACTTTTGTCATTTTAATTAATAACTATAAATCCATAGACTAAAAAAGGAGATAATAAATGATGATTTATTTTATAATTTTCTCTTTATAATTATTATTATAATTATTATCCAATCTCCCAGATAGCTGTTGTTTAGTTAATTAATTTTGTTCAGGATTATATGACTTTTAAATTATTACTAAAGGTAATTGTTAATACAAGTTATCATAAAACATTAAAAAATAGGAAAATTCCATTATTAGTTTAGGTGTATTGATTATCAAAATAAAAACATGGTGAAGTCATGGTAAAGTTAATGGTGGCATTAGATGTAACAGATGAAAATAAGGCTATAGAGATTTCTAGGGAAGTTTTCCAATACGTTGATGCTATTAAAGTTGGTTATCCCTTGGTGCTATCTTCCCATTTAAGTATAGTAGATAGAATAAAGGAGATTACAAAAAAGGAGATTATATGTGATTTTAAGTTAGCAGATATTCCATCTACAAATGAGAAGATAGCATCTCTGACGTTAAGGTATGGAGACGGAATTATATGCCATGGATTCCTTGGAGAAGATAGTATAAGGGCAGTGCAGGAGGTGGCTAAAAAATACGGTGAAAAAGGTAATTATAAGAAGGTTATTATGGTTACAGAGATGTCCCACAGGGGGGCAATTCAGTTTATACAGCCAGTTGCAGATGAGTTGGCAGAGATGGCGAAGAGATTAAAGGTGGATGGTGTAGTGGCACCTTCTACAAGGCCTGAGAGATTGAAAACTATAAAGGATATTGTAGGGGATATACCTGTCCTATCTCCTGGGATAGGAGCACAGGGAGGAGATTTAAATAAGGTATTGAATATTTTAGATGAAGATGATTATATAATTGTTGGAAGAGATATATACGAAAGTGAAAACCCAGGAAGGAGGGCACAGTACTACTATCACATATTGAAAGATAGGTGATAGGATGGGAGAAAAGATAAAAAGTATCGACAACAGTGTTATTTTGAAATCTATGAAAGATGTCTTTGAGAGCGAAATTGTTGAATTGGAGAAGGAGTTAAAGGAACTTTATGAGAAGTATAACATAAAAAGTAGTAGGGAGATGGAGCTGATAGAGTGTAAAGATGAGGAGATGGAAAGGGATTTCAACAGGATGGTGGAGATAGAGGATAATTTGGAAAGGCTGAGAAAATGCTTAAGGGATCTCAATCTCAAGACAATTTAAGGATGGGAGGATGAAAGTTGTTATAACAAGGCCTTTAGAGGAAGGTAAAAAGTTTGCCAAGTTATTAGAAGAGGTAGGTGCATTTGAACCTGTACTTCTACCTACGTTAGAGATTGTATATAGAGACGTACCTGTAGACATAGAAGAATACCAGTGGATAGTATTTACAAGTCCAAGAGGTGTTAGAGGTTTATTTAGGAATTTGGATAAGAAAGGATTGAAAGAAATTAAAGATAAAAAGATAGGTGCAATAGGAAAGGAAACTGCAAAAGAGTTTAAGAGGATATTCGAAAGAGATGTGGATATAGTGCCTGACAAATACACTGCTGAGGATCTCTTGAAGGCGTTAAAAGAGGTAATTGCAGATGAGAAAGTTTTAATCCCTACTACTCCAGCAACAAGAGATGTACTTTCGAAGCACCTACGGGGAGATGTTGTGTATGTATATTACTCCAAGGAGCCAGAGGATTTAAGATATAGAATTAAGAAGCTAAAGAATGAATTATTGGAGGAGGAAGATAAAGCAGTATTTACCTTTACAAGTGGTTTAACAGTTAGGAATTTTTTTAAAAACCTAGATAAAGAATTTTTGGAGATACTTAAGGATCATTATATAGTGTCTATAGGACCTATTACCAACAGTGTTGTAGAGAGTTATGGGTTTAAGGGATATATACCTAAGGAGTATACAGTTAGAGGTATGATCGAAGTTATTAAATCCCTGAGGTGATAGTATGAAAATAGGTATCTTCTCAGATACCCACGACTATCTACCTAATATAAGGAAGGCTATAGAGGTATTCAACAGGGAGAAGGTGGATACGCTGATACACTGTGGTGATTTTGTCTCTCTCTTCGTTATAAAGGAGTTTAAAAATTTTAATGGCAGGATATTAGCAACCTACGGCAACAACGATGGGGAGAGGACAAAACTTAAGGAATGGTTAAAAGAGTTAAACCCTGAAAATGAGATAGATGACTATCTAACATTTAAGATAGATTCTTTAAAGTTCTTCGTTCTACATGGTACAAACAGTGAGGTATTGGATGCAGTTATAAGATCTAGAAAGTACGATGTTGTTATATACGGCCATACCCATAAAAAAGTGTTTAAAGAAGAGAATGAAGTGTTGGTGATAAACCCTGGGGAGTGCTGTGGCTACTTAACTGGCACTGCCACTGTTGGTGTGTTGAATACTGAAACTAAGGAATACAGAGAGTTTATACTATAAGATCAATTTCAGGTCTCTTGTTCACTAGGTATTTTTTAATTATAATTATTTTTTTTAATTATAATTATAGTTTTAATATAGTTTTAAAAAGTTACATGCATAATTATATAAAATATTAATTTATAACATATATTATAAAAAATAAAATAATACATAAATATACCTAGCACTTCAAAGGTAAAACCTCCCTGTTTTTTCATATCGTTAAATTCTATTTTTTATTATTCATTCCACTTTATTGATTATATATAACCGTTAAGTTAATATATCATGGATTAGCTATGTAAAACCACATTTTTTTATTTTTATATTTTTATGTAAGTATTAAAAACATTTAAAAAGGGATAACTATGGGTATATACAAGTACATTCGGGAGGCTTGGAAGGTTCCAGGAGAATCTTACGTTAAGAGCCTGTTATGGGAAAGGATGCAGAAGTGGAGAAGAGAACCTGCAGTTGTAAGGATCGAAAGGCCTACAAGAATAGATAGGGCTAGGAACTTAGGATATACTGCAAAACAGGGAATTATTGTAGTAAGGGTTAGGGTAAGAAGAGGTGGGTTGAGGAAACCAAGACCTACAGGTTCCAAGAAACCTGCAACCTTGGGGGTTAAAAAAATCACCATGGGTAAATCTATCCAGAGAATAGCAGAGGAGAGGGCTGCTAGGAAATACCCAAACCTAGAGGTGTTGAATTCCTACTGGGTTGGTGAAGATGGAAAATACAAGTGGTATGAGGTAATTCTAGTAGATCCCCACCACCCAGCTATCATGAGTGACCCTAGATACAACTGGTTATGTACAGGAAAACACAAAGGTAGGGTATTCAGAGGTTTAACTTCAGCAGGTAAAAAAGGTAGAGGATTGAGGAACAAAGGTAAGGGAGCAGAGAAGGTAAGACCAAGTATAAAGGCTAACAGAAGACGTGGGAAATAAAAAATACTATTTTTATTTCTATTTTTTTAATAATATCCTAATCAATAGCAAATTTAATACAACTTTATAATAACCTTATTTTTACCAGAGGTTTAATTTTTATGGTATTTTATCTATAGTAGTTAGTTATATACTACTCTCGGTGAAATTATGGGTGAAAAGAGTCCTATATTTGAAGAGTTTAAGGAACATTCTATCTCTGAATTTTTCAGGAAGAACAGGCATATGCTTGGATACAGTGGTAAGTTAAGGAGTATGACAACTATAATCCATGAGTTAGTAACTAACGCCTTAGATGCCTGTGAGGAGGCAGAAATACTACCTGATATAAAGGTGGAGATTAAAAAACTTGGAACAGATCACTATAGAGTTGCTGTAGAGGATAACGGGCCTGGTATACCCCCCGAATTTGTTTCCAAGGTATTTGGTAAGATGTTGGCAGGTTCTAAGATGCATCGCTTTGTGCAATCCCGGGGACAGCAAGGTATTGGAGCTGCAGGAGTGCTTCTCTTTGCCCAGATAACAACTGGAAAACCTCTGAAGATAACAACCTCCACTGGAGATGGAGAGATTCACATAATGGAGGTAAAAATGAATATTGAAAAGAACGAGGGGGATATTCTATCACATAAAGTGGAAAAAGGATATTGGAGAGGTACAAGAGTAGAAGGAGAGTTTAAAGAGGTTACTTACAGTAGAAGGGAGCAAGGACCTTACGAGTATCTAAGGAGAATAAGCTTATCCACTCCCCATGCAAGGATAACACTTGTGGATCCAGAGGAAACTGTTGTATTTGAGAGAACAGTTGATAAGATTCCTGAGCGTCCAGAGGAGATAAAACCCCACCCCTACGGTTTAACCCCCGATGAACTTCTTTACATATCACGGAAGACTAAGGCAAAGAAGATTTCCACCATGTTAGTTAAGGAACTGTCTAGAGTAACTCCAAATAAAGTTAAAGAACTTGAGGACTACATACTCAGGGACAAGATACTGGAGAGATACAGAGGGAGTGCACTCTGGGACTTAATATTAAAATGTTATCTCAAGGTGAATATTAAGAGATACCTAAAGAAGTTCTCCCAGTATCTTGATAAAAAGGAGTTGGAAGAGGTTAAGGAGATAATAAATGCCCTACCGGAGAGTTTATCCCAGTTGAAGGCATATTATCTAAAATACTTAATAATGGAGTACCTAATAGACAAGTTAAGTGAAGAAAAACTGAAAGAGATTAAAAGACATTTCAAAAAGAAACCTGAAAACTTCATAGATTTTGCAGAGAGGAACTATCTAAGTGCCTCTACAATGGAAGAGCTGAAGAAAAAACTTAGAGATATAACTAGGAAACCTAAGGAATTTGTAGAGGCCTTGAAAGATAAAGGTATGCTATCTGAGAGGGAGTTAGAAGAACTTAGAGAGGAGATAAGAAGACTATTAGATAAACCTTCTAAGGAAATGAAGTGGGAGGATGCAGAGTTGATTGTAAGAGCACTCCAGGATATGGAGTTTATAGCACCTTCTACCACAGGACTGAGGCCTATAGGTGCAGAAAATATTGAAAAATCCCTAAAAACCCTTAAACCTCAATTTGTAAAAGCTATAACTAGGAAGCCTAAAACCTACAAGGGAGGGATACCCTTTGCAGTTGAAGTAGGTTTAGCCTACGGGGGAAATGCAGGGAGAGAATCCGACAATACCAGGAAGATGGAGATAATGAGGTTTGCGAATCATGTACCTCTACTCTTTGACGCATCAGGTTGTGGTATAACCAGTGCTGTAAAGAGTATAAACTGGAGGAGATATGGCCTTAAAAACGAGGAGGATATACCTTTAACAGTGTTTGTAAATCTCGTTTCTACCCACATACCATACACATCTGCGGGAAAACAGGCTATTGCCTGTAGTTCTGAAGAGAACGAAGAGATATACAACGAGATCAGACAGTCCCTTATGATATGTGCAAGGGAACTTGAGAAGTATCTATCTAAGATAAGGAGAGAAAGGGAAGAAGAGAAAAAAAGAAAGTACATACTTAAGTACGCTACAATCTTTGCAGAGGGACTAGCCAACATAACTAACAGGCCCAAAGAAGAGATAGAGAAGAAAATAATAGAGCTGTTAAATTGATATTTTGGCTGTTTTATAGATTGCACAGCGAAACATTTAAAATATTTTCCATATATAATTATTCTTCATACTTTTTCTGCGTACCTGATATGTAGAGGTATGCTAAGACCTAATGGATGCAGGATTCTAAATTGCCCTGAAGATGTGGGAGTCACCGTTCCTCTCGAAAGCCAGTCAATGAAGATGAGGTTGGAAGGTTACTCACTACGATTAGTTTTATATGTTCCAAAAGTGGCGGGTAATCAGAACGAAATTAGTATAAAAATATAAAGTAAAAATTATATTCTAAAAACTTTTCTGAACATTATGGCAAAGATAATTGGATTAGATATACCACGGAGATCATCTTCCTCCAATCTTCAGAAGTGGATATATATTTGTTTTTATATTTTTTTCTTTTTTTATAATTTTTAATGTATTTCTAATATTATTTTTACCTTATTATTTTTATAACTCTTATTTTTATAACTCTTTTTATTAATTTTCAAACCATTACTTTAAATGAGAACTATGTAAAAGTCTTTAAAACTAACAATATTAAATTACCATTGAATACCCTTCTAAACACCAGAGGGGTAAAAATAAATGTTATAATTTTTATAATTATTTTGATTATTATAATACTTGAAGGTAAATACAATTTTTTAATTTTTTAATCTTTATTTCTATATCAAGGTGTATATTATGAAGAAGAGTCTGATAAAGAAGGTACTTGAACTTAGGGACGCTGGACTTACAGCTGTAGATATTGCAGAAGAGTTGAATGTATCTGTAGATACAGCCCTCTACTTAGTGCTAAATGGAGAGAAACTCCTAAGGGAATCTGAAGAGATTAAGGAAAAGGTGGAAAAAAAGACAGACATCTTTGTCAACTGGGACGATATAAAGATCTCCCCAAAGAGGTTGAGGTGTATCACTTCTATAATGTGTGATATGTTAAGTGATATAGAGTTCGACGTAGTACTTGGTATATCCACAGGAGGAATACCTCTAGGTATCCTGATCTCAGAGGAATTAAACAAGGATTTCTCTATTTATATCCCTAAAAAGCACCTACATGGCAGGGATAAATCTACTGGATTTATAGGACATAACTATCAGAGTATGGAGAGTAAAAGTATAGTTATAGTAGATGATGTAATAACTTCTGGAAACACCATAAAAGAGAGTATAAATTATGTAAAGAGTATAGGAAACCCTAAATGTGCTATAGTGGTAATAGATAAAAGTGGGATCGAGGAAATAAGGGGAGTTCCTGTAAGAGCTCTCTTCAGGGTAGGGACTGTTGAACTCTCCAAGTAATCCTGTATAAAAAACAATTAAAAACAAGAACTTTTAAGGTTGGTAAATCAATCAATTAAAAAGGATAAATAAGGTTTTACTATTTACCTATCTTCATCTTTTCTCATGTTCCTGGTACTGGAAAGGAAAGATAGGTTTTTAATTTATAATTTACAATATTATTCAGGAGTACTCATGAGGGATTGTAGATGAATAGTTCTTTTTCATCTTTTTTATATTTTTAACATTTATGAAGAGGTTAAAAAAATTATTCAAATGTATGAGTAGAGATACACATTTAAATTTGGTGATCTTGATGATTATTACTATAGCCTCTGGAAAGGGAGGGGTGGGAAAAACCACTGTAACTGCAAATTTAGGGGTAGCACTCTCAAAAATTGGAAAAAAGGTTCTCCTGGTAGATGGAGATATATCCATGGCCAATTTAGGTATAATATTTAACCTTGAAAAGAAAAAACCTTCTTTACACGAGGTCCTGTCAGGTGAATGTGATGTAAGGGAGGCCATATATAGACATAAAACAGGTGTCTATGTACTCCCTACAAGTCTGTCCATTGAGGGGTATAAAAAGTCAGATTTAGATCTTTTGCCAGAGGCCATATTAGATGTTGCAGACAACTACGATTACGTACTTATAGATGCTCCAGCTGGATTGAACAGGGACATGGCAGTTCATCTGGCGGTTGCAGATAAAGTCCTTATCGTCTTGACACCTGAACTGTTCTCTATATCAGATGGACTTAAGATAAAACAGAGTAGTGTAATGGCAGGTACTTCTATCTTAGGAGTGGTTCTAAATAGAACTGGTAGAGACTTTGGAGAGATGGGTGTTGAAGAGATAGAGATGATAATCGAAGAGAAAGTTATCTGTACGATTCCTGAAGATGAAAATATAAGAAATGCCACCTTGAAGAGGATGAGTGTTATAGAATACGCTCCAAAATCACCTTCTGCAGTAGCCCATATGGAGTTAGCCCTCAAAATTGTAGGTTCCTATGTGGATATACGTAAGATCGAGGAGGCGTATAAGGGAGGTATTTTAGATAGGATAAAGAAGTTACTCTGGAGATTTATGAGATGAGTTAATTAATTATAACAATAATCAATATAAATATAAGCAAAGCAAAATATTAAACTGTAAAAAATATAAGATCTTATTTCCTGGACTATATGGATAGAAGTAAACTTACTGTTTATTTTCCGAAGGCTCAGAATATCTATAGAAGTAAGTTAGTTCTATTAAGTTTTATTTTTTATCTTTTTGTGAAAAGATAATATTAAATATTTTATAAATGTAAATAAGGTTTTATCGTTCCTATTCTATTCAAAACATACTTCTCTAACTCTCTAACTTCCTCAATCTTCCCCCTTGTTACAGGATGCTTGGACACTGCAAAGCATTTTATATCCCTACTTGTAGATATGTTGTAAGTCCCTATCTTCTTTGCAATATCCATTATCTCCACTTTATCTAATCCAATGAGAGGACGAAATATAGGATAGGATATTCCTTCACTGATTACGTAAATATTCCGTAGTGTTTGAGATGCAACTTGTCCTATACTGTCACCAGTTGTTATACCCTCACAGTTAAATCTCCTTGCATACTCCTGTGCTATTTTTAACATGATTCTCTTACATATTATACAGGTATACTTCTCCTTTCCTATTTCTTCCAGGGATTTTCTTATACTTTGGAGAACCTCCTTATAGTCAAAAATTATAAGTTTCGAAGTTGGATCGTAATCTCTAAGTACCTCGTATATCCTTTTAACTTTCTCCAACCCTTCATCACTGATCTTTAAGTGAAGGAATACAGTACCACAACCCCTCTTCATCATAAGGAAACCCGCCACTGGACTGTCAATTCCATCAGATAGTAGCACTAAAACATTCCCTTGACTGTTGACAGGTAGGCCCCCTACACCCCTAAATACTTCGGTAAATATATAAACTCTATCTATAATCTCTATCCCGAGAGTTATCTGTGGATTTTTTAGATCTACCTTTAGAGTAATATCTTCTGGTTTATTTTTTTGGAAATTCTTCAATATACTCTCTCCGATATACCTGTTTATCTCCACAGATGTTAAGGAAAAGTTTTTCTTGACCCTCTGGGTTTTTACCCTGAAGGTTACAGTTCTCTCCCCCACTTCTTTAACTTTCCTAAGAAATACCTCCATGGCAGTCTTCTCTATCTCTTCCATATCTAGACTACACTCTACAGAAGGACTGAAGGATACAACTCCTGGTACCTTCTTTAAGATAGAGATAGCCCTATCTAAGTTATCACAGTCTAATTCTAAGAGTACTCTCCTGTGAAGTATCTTTACATTGCCTTTTATGTTGTATCTCTTAAGGGCCAACTTAATATTGTTTCTAAGTATACTCTCAAATTTTCTTCTGGTATCTCTAGACTTCACTCCTATCTCTCCATATCTTATGATTATTTTACTGTACATGTTTTTATCACTTGTATGTTGGTATGTAAAAATTGTGGTAAAATGGATTATGTATGATTATTATAAAACAATAATAAAATAATATAAAAGAAACATAACAATTATAGTCGAGTATATAAAAAGTATAAAAAAATAACGTCGGAAAGTAAAAATAATAAAAAAGACCTTTAGCTTCTCTTAGAAACATTTTCTGAAACTTGGAAAGATGAATTTTCTATCACCTGGATATTCATTCTCATCTCTATATTCATTAAATTATTCATTAATATTTCTTAATATAGATTACTTATCACTCTAGAATAAACACCTCCTATACCACTGGTGTTAATATTTCCCTTAAAATCGGTAGGAATAACAGTGAGATTATCGTTGTTATAAAACATGCCGAAGCTACCAACTTAATATCCAACCTGTAGAGAAGGGAGAAGACAAGGGACATCATTGCAGAAGGCATTGCAGATTGGAGGATCAGCACATTTTTCTCTAGCCCTCCAAGGGAGAATAGTACAGAGAATATTACTGCCAGAAGTGGGGCAATACCCATTCTAACTAGAAACGCCAGAATTCCATATCTAATACCAAACTTTGTTGAACTTGGAGATAGGGACAATCCTAAAGATATCATTATGAGAGGTACCGTGGCTTTAGAGAGATAATCCAAGGTATCTACTAAAAAAGTTGGAATATCTTCTATCCCTATGTCAAAGATTACAAAGAGGATACTTAGAATACATGCGATGAAAGGAGGGAATCTTAGAAGTTTCTTTATAATATACAGAAATGTAGGTCCTCCTTCCTTTCTACCTTCTCCAAAGGTTATACCTACAAAGGTTCCTATTAAAAGACTGGCTATGACACTCCCCATATCACAGAATATAGCCCTTACAAGGCCAGGATCACCGTAGAAACCGTAGATAATAGGATAACCTAAAAATCCAGTATTTCCTAAGGCACAGACTAGGATCAACCCGCCTATGGATCTCTTCTCCAACTTCAAATAACTTCCGAGTATATACCCCACAATACCACATAAAATGAAGATAAAAAATATTAAAATAGGTAATTTTATAAATAATGGTAACTCCTCAGGAGATACATTTTTTATTATAGTCAGAAATACAGTTGATGGCATGGAAATATAAACAACAACGTTGTTCAATACAGATCTATCTTCTTCCTTCAGTATCCCCAAGTACTTTGAGATATAACCAATAAAGATCAGTAAAACTATTATAATCATTATCTCCATTTATTCACCAGATTATCTTTTTAAAATTCTCCCCTCTATATCGATCTCTCCCTTTCTTATCCTCGTTGTGGATATAGGTTTGTTATTTTCATCTAATACGTAGTCAAAAACTACTATCTCTAAAGGTTTTAAGTTATTATTTGATCTTATCTCATTTATCTTTCTAGCGTTTTTCTCTGTCTCCTTGGTGACTACTATGATATCGTAGTCCTTAACTGTGGCGTCTCCGTAGGGATCGTCTATTACTACTATATGATAGGGTACATTTAAAGTGTCTAAAAAATCCCTTAAATTCTTCAATCTAACATTTAAGGGGTTTACACTGTGGGACTTATAGGTTTTTACAAATCTATCTGAAGTTATACCTACGTAGAGCTCTCCAAACTGGGAAGCGTACTTCAAAAGTTCTTTATGTCCCTTGTGAAGGATATCGAAGGTACCTCCTACTACCACCTTTTTAAGCATTTTATCCCAAAAAAGTTTGGATAAGTTATAATTTATTATTGTTATATCTACCTTCAGTCTCAACTACTTAATTGTTATTTTTAATTCTATTAGATTTTAATTATTAGATTTATCGTCAATTAATCAAAAATAATAAAAATTAAATAGTTATTTAAAAAATAATAAGATAAAAAATGGATATGATTGTTCTGACAACAAAGTATAAACGGTAGGTAATCTCGGTAGAAGAGAGGATTCTTCAAACACCTTCTAACTATAACCTGTTGGAGATTCTTTATCATGGTTAGAGTTCTGTAGCTATTAAAATCCTGTTTTATTGTTATTTGGGCTCTAACCAACTATCTAAGGTAGTTACTGGTTTGTACCATCTGATCTTTGGAGGAGTTTTTAATATCCTGCCGTATTCCCCTCCACCTCCAGGGTAGTAGTATATCTTATTTTTTCGAAACATCTCAATAGTTCTACCAACCTTCTCATGTACCTTTATTAAGTTAGAGATATCCTCCTTAATAAGGACGTTTATCTCATTACCGAAGAGTTCGACATATCTCTTCCATAGGTTTTCAACTGCTTTGGAATCAATACTTTTCCCAATAGAAAGAGAAATTATCTGGGAGAGAGAAACTATCTTGTAGTAGGGAGGTCTGAACTCTGGGTGGATGATCTTCTTATCCTTGGACAACTCCAAGGTTCTATCGTAGACTCCTTTTTTTATAACTCCTCCACATTTAGCACATCTGTAGTTCAATTTTATAGCATCCTCTATACGGTACCTTAAATAGCACTTTGAACAGGCTGTTAGGTGATACTTCCCAAGGGCAGGATCTAAGCCATAGTTTGCAACAATTTTGTTATGTTTTATAGATTTTTTTATCTCTTCAAAGTTCTCCTCAAGATCTCCAATACTCCTTACCTTAAATTGATTAAATTCCCTCCCTAGTCTATAAGGATAATAGGAGTGGGCATCGGAATTGCTTAGAAACGGTATATCTCTAAGTTCCTGGACCATGTCTCCCATGTCAGTATCTGCAGATAATCCTAACTCCACAAAATCAGGTTTTCTCTCGTAACACTGATATATAGAATCGAAGGACTTGTAAAGACTGGTGTATGGGGTGAAGGCATGGGCAGGTCCTATCAACCCTCCAGTCTCTCTAACTATCTCTAACAGCTCCCCTCCCCTAAGGACAACTTTGGGCCTACCTTCACTGTCTATGTTGTTGGAGTATCTCTTCAATTTCTCTCTAAGTTCGTAAGCCTTGGATATAGAAGGTAATAACACAAGGTGATGGACGCGATCTTTATCTTCTATCTCCACAGTTAAAATCAGATTGCTATCCTTATACTTCTCAATCTCCTGAAGATGTTTAGGATGGAGACAATCCCCAGTACCAACTATATGGAGTCCTTTCAATTTTCCATATTTCAGCACATTCTCTATATTCATATATTTAGAAGTTCCCCCTGCAAATCTTGAGTGTATATGTAGATCACAGTTTACTATCAAAATATCACCTAAAAATAAAAAATTATATATTACCATCTTACTGTCTACTAATAAAAAAGATGTTCTATCGGGATTTAATGAAGATATCATCTCTTTTTCAATACACAGGGACGTCTTGGAGACGATAGCAAGATCTCTACTCCTTTATGCCTTTACTCCTTTTAAAATCAACAATGATAATAAAACTACAAAATAAAAAATTAAACCTTAGTCTCTATCAAAGTAGAATTAAAAGTAATATTTAAACCCTAGTTCCTATCAGAGTTATATCTTCTAACTCCCAATCTGTTGAATATCTCTTAATATTACAATAGAGTTATACCTTTGTTGATGGGTCATAATAATACAGTTATCTATGAGATTTATTTCACTCCTTAAATGTTCAGGTATATTCAAGGAGACATTTTATATTTACCAGTGTTTTTAAAGGTTTTTATAATTTTTAACAATCTCTTTTTTATATCTTAACTTATATCTTAACTTTTATAATTAATTGATATCTATTTTTTATCTTGGAGATTGGGATTTGCTTTTATAAATATAAGGTGAGAAGTGATGAAGGTAATTCTTGTAGGTGCGGGGCCTGGAGATGAAGAACTAATAACTATAAAAGGACTAAAAGCTATAAAAAGTGGAGATGTAATTATCTATGACGATCTGATAAATAAAAACCTACTAAAGTATGCCAAGGAAGATGCAGAGTTAATATACGTAGGTAAAAGGAAGGGAAAACACTCCTACAAACAGGAGGATATCAATAGACTGTTGGTAGAAAAGGTCAAGGAAAACAAGGTTGTAGTTAGATTGAAAGGTGGGGATCCCTTTGTGTTTGGAAGGGGGGGAGAAGAAGTGCTCTATTTAAAGAAACATAATATACCTTACGAGGTTATCCCTGGTATCACATCGGCAATAGCAGTCCCAGAGGTTGCAGGTATTCCCCTAACCTACAGGAAGATATCTACATCTTTTACAGTGGTCACAGGACATGAAGCAGAGGATAAGGAAGAAAAGCAGGTAAAACTGAGGAATCTAAACGGAGACACTATTGTAATACTTATGGGAATAACTAACTTAGAGGAACATGTGGAAGAACTTCTGAAAAACCCCCGTAGGAGTGAGGATACCCCAGTGGCTATAATAACCAGAGGTACTACTGAACGTCAGAAGGTAATAAAGGGAACCTTGGGAAATATTGTTAAAAAGGCTAAAGAGAACAGTGTTAAACCTCCAGGTGTTATAGTTGTAGGGGATGTTGTAAATGTGTTAGATAATATATAAAAATAATAAATAAATATTTATATAAATAAATAAAGTAAATATAAAAATAAAAGTAGTAGTAAAATATTGTAAGAAGTATGGGGTGATACTATGAAGGTCTTAGGAATATGTGGTTCTCCAAGGAATGGAAACACTGCCTTCTTGGTGAAGGAAGCTTTAAAAGCTGTTGAGGATGAAGGTATTGAAACTGAGTATATCTCATTAGCAGAGAAGGAGTTAAATCCCTGTTTAGCCTGTGATGAGTGTAAAAAAGAGGGGAAGTGTGTAATAATGGATGATATTAACGATATACTGGAAGAAATGGTGAGGGCAGAGGGTATTATCATAGGTTCTCCAGTTTACTTTGGTAGTGTCAGTGCTCAGTTAAAAATGCTCTTCGATAGGTCCAGACCTTATAGGCGAGGATTTAAACTGAAGAATAAGGTAGGTGGGGCAATAGCTGTAGGGGCTTCAAGAAATGGAGGTCAAGAGACAACAGTGAGAGATATCCACAACTTCATGTTTATACACTCTATGATAGTAGTGGGAGATAGCGATCCAAGTGCTCATTACGGAGGTACAGGTGTAGGAGGACATGTAGAGGACTGTAAAAAAGATGAAATTGGTATAGAAACTTCAAGAAACTTAGGTAAAAGAGTTGCTGAAGTGGTGAAGTTAATATATAACAGAAATATTTAAATATTTTTTATACATAAATTAATATCTATTTTAAAAAATTTAAAATATTAATGTAAAAAGTAATTAATAATTAAAAATAAATTACACAATAATTATTAATAACTTAGGAGGATGATCATGAGATTAGTTAATGAAGCACTTTCTAGAAAGACTGATCAACAGTATGGTACTAATTTACAGAAGGAAAATATTGGAAAAGTGAATATTCTCGTAGTAGGTTGTGGAGGTGCAGGAAACAATACAATCCATAGACTTATGGAGATGGGTATCAAGGGGGCAGAAACTATCGCCTTAAATACAGATAAGCAACATCTAGAACATATAAATGCTGACAAGAAGATACTGATCGGATCTACACTGACAAGAGGTCTCGGTGCTGGAGGTTACCCTGAAATTGGGAGAAAGTCCGCTGAATTAGCTAGGGGCGTACTGGAAGATGTTCTAAAAAATGCCGACTTAGTATTCGTTACTGCAGGGTTAGGTGGAGGTACAGGAACCGGTTCTGCCCCAGTAGTAGCTGAGATAGCCAAGGAACAGGGGGCTATAGTAATTGGGGTTGTTACCTATCCATTTAAGATAGAGAGGGCGAGGTTAAAGAAGGCAGAAGAAGGTCTTGAAAGATTAACTGAAGCCTGTGATACCGTTATTGTAATAGACAACAACAAGCTGTTGGAGTTAGTACCTAACTTACCGATAAACGATGCATTTAAGGTTGCAGATGAAATTATCGCCAATGCAGTTAAGGGTATAACTGAGACTATATCTGAAAAAAGTCTAATAAACATCGACTATGCAGATGTGAAAGCAGTTATGACAAATGGAGGAGTAGCTATGATAGGGGTTGGTGAGGTGGATTCTGATACCAAAGGGGATAGGGTTGAAAGGGTAGTTAAAGAGGCTATGAACTGTCCACTGTTGGACATAGACTATACAGGGGCAACAGGAGCCTTGATACATATAACTGGAGGTCCAGATTTATCCTTAGATGAAGCTGTGAGAATTGGAGAGAAGATTACAGAGAATCTCAACCCAGATGCTAACGTAATATGGGGAGCAAGGATAGATCCATCCATGGAGGGATGTTTGAGAGTCATGGCGATAGTTACAGGTGTAAAGTCTCCTAACATATTTGGTAGTGACAAACGTCCAAAGAAGATATTATCTAAACCTAAAAAGAGTGATTCCCTGGGAATAGATTATATAGTATAAATAAAATAATCTTTTTCTATCATTACGTTTAATATTATACTATAATTATACTAATTAATATTATATTCAATATTCCGTCTAAACAATCACTTGAAAATATATTTTTACTTTTTCTCCACGTTTCCTGGATACTGGGAGAGTTAGAGGGTTTATATCATTGGGGAATTAGTATTTTATCTTTTTCCTTTTTGCAGACAGCTTCAAAAAAACTACAAGGAAAAAAATAGACTGACTGTTAAAGTTTTTAACTTTTACTGTTATTTTGTAATTTTAATGTTTAACAGTAACAAGGGAAATAAGATGGTGGTAAAAAAGTACATTGTAATAATTCTTTTCATGTTTTTTACAGTTGTGAATGTAAGTGAGGCTATAAAGTTCGAAAATTATAATGTAGTGTTTAATATAAATCAGAGTGACGGCGTACATGGAAACATCTACTTAGCTATGTACAACAACGACTCTGAGAAAATTTCCAATATTACATACATTCTACCTCACATCATCCATAACGTGAAGGTAACATCTAACAAAAATATAAGTCATATAGACGAATTCTATGAAGAAGGTTCTACTAAGATAACAATAAAATTTAAAGATCCTATAAAAAAAGGAGAAAGGTGTTATATTAACATTAGTTTTGATGGAGATATGATCTGGAATAAATATGGAAAAAAGATGTTTTCAGCGACAATACCTGCTGTAAATTCCAACTTCACCATGACTGTAATATTGCCACAAGGAGCTTCTGTAGTATCTCCTGCAGAGGGTCTTTTAAGTATAACACCTCAAGATTATACCATAGACACTGATGGTAAGAGAATATATATAAGGTGGAATAGAAAACTAAGCAAAGAAGACAAATATTTTACAGCAACCGTATCCTATATATTACAACCTGTTAACTATACCACTAACAAAAATGCACTACTTAATGATTTTTACTACAACCTTCTACTCGTAATACTTGTGTTGGTAGTAATTGGAGCTCTCTATGGAGTATACTACGAAAAAAAGAAAGTTGCAAAAAGAGACAAAGTTATAAAAGAGTTGTCGGAAAGAGTTAACAACCTGGTAAATGATTTAAATACTCTCAAGATAGAGTTGGAAAATAAAGAAGATATTATTTCAGAGTTGAAAAGAAAAAATAGTGAATTAGTAGATGAGTTGAGTAATCAGCTTGAGAGTTATAAAAGTGACGTTATAAAGTTGAATGTTAAACTGGAAGAGTTGGAAGATGCCAATAAAAAGTACAGGGAAGAGTTAGAAAAAAATAAAGAGATAATCTCTGAGAAGGAAAAAATTATAGAAGATTTGAAGAATACCATTAAGACGTACAAGAACAATATAGAAGAGTTAAAGAAAAAGATAAAGGAGTATGAAAAAACTTTAAAGAATATGTTGATGGATATACTCACGGAAGAGGAGAAAACTATTGTAAATCTAATAAAAGAGTATGGTGAAATCACCCAGAAAGAGATTGTAGAGATTACAGGAATGAGCAAACCTAAGGTCTCCAGGATAGTGGCAGATCTTGAGAATAGAGGTATAATAAAAAAAGTTAAAATTGGTAGGATAAATAAGTTGGCGTTGACAGATAAGTTTAGGTGGGAATAATGAAAGGAAGATGTATTATTTTTATTTTTTTACTGTTAATACCTTGTAGTGTAGAGGGATTAGTTATTGGAGAAGAAAAACCTTCTCTTGTCGATACCGTAGTTATTACAAATAACAACTGGCCAGATTGTATAATCGCTACAGAGTATGCGTATAAAGTAGATGGAGTTGTACTCCAGATTAACAATGGCTATTTGGATCCTTCTATAGAGTCCTTCATTGAAGCTGTTGCACCAAAGAGAATAGTTATTGTAGGGGGTCCTTTGGCAGTTTCCTACAGTGTTGAAGAGAAATTGAAGAAGTACGGTGATGTTATAAGGATATGGGGGCCTACAAGGGTTGAAACCTGTGAGGAAATTCTTAAGATGATAAACAGTGAGAAAGAAAAGGTTTTAGTAAATAGTACAAACTTCAGAGATGTTGTGGAAGTAATCTCTCATGGTTATATACCTGTTTACTCTTTTATAAATGTTTATAATCCTAACGATGTTGTAAGGATTTATAGGGATGACGGTACCGTTGAGTTGTACTATTTCAAGAATAAAAAATTTATTGGTAGATATGAGAAGAAGTATGTTTTAGAGTTACCTGGTGAAATCTTGGTTCTAAGCCGATGTCCAAATATGGATATTAAGTTCACAAACAATAAATACATATCTAAATTTGGATATAAACTACTAGACTTAAGGAATATCTCCTTAAGTTCTAACTCTAAGTATTTGGTAGAGGTAAATAAAAATACACCTTCTGCAGTGCTTCTCTCAAAGTATCTTAAGATACCTATGGTATACGATGGTACGAAAATCCGTAGTGGTTATCATGTTATAACTTTTGAAAATGATCCTGTTGATAGTAGTATTACCGTTGCTGTAGATATACTTGTTTTTAAGAAGACTGTGGAACTGTACAGCAAAAATAACGATCTAAAACAATCCCTGTACGAGGCAAAAACACAACTGTGGTCTAAGAATATTCCTGTTGAAAAATACAACATACCTTACTCCTGTTTGGAGGAATACGTGAATAAGAAATTAACAAAGTGATTATGTACTTTTGAGGAACTATTTAAATTAAAAATAATAAAGTATATTAGTATTATTAGTATTATTGTTAATTGTTATAAAAATAATATAAACGGGGTTACTATGAAAATTCTTATATCTGTATGTGGTGAGGGATTTGGACACACAACTAGATGTCTTGCTATAGGAGAAGAGTTATCAAAGGAACATGAAGTTAAATTTATAGCATATGGAAAGAGTATGGATTTTATAAAAAAGTGTAATTACGAAGTTTTTGAAACTTATCCAGAAGTTAAATTAACTGGGTATAACGGTAGATTTGATATTAAAGGGAGTATATTCAACAGAGAAAATAGACCTACAATGGCTATAAAGAGAGAGTTAGAGATAGTAAAGAAGTATAAACCTGATCTCATTATTGTTGACTGTAAATACAGCACTGCTCTAGTTGCAAAGTTATTAAATATTCCCTTCTATATAGTTACAAATCAGAATTACACCAGATCCCATGATAATAGAAAGTTCATCATTTATCCTGTTATAAGACTTCTAAATATAATAAATAAACGATCTAAAGGAGTAATAGTGCCTGATCTTCCAATGCCTTATACCATCTGTGAATACAACCTAACTATGTTAGATAACCTTCAGTTTATTGGACCTTTAATTAGATACAATGTGAATGGTGACGAAGGTGAAGATGGTGATTATATCCTCAGTATAATAGGAGGGTTTGAATACAGATACAGGATATTAGAGTTACTAAATGAGATATCCAAAAGAAAAGGTATTAATGTAAAAATGGTATGTGGAAGTTATGAAATTGCAAGAAAACTTAGAAGAATAAAATCTCCAAATGTAGAGATAATACCATTCACAACTAATATGGAGGATCTTATAAGAAGGTGTTCCTTCATTGTATGTCATGGAGGACATTCTACTCTCATGGAAGCTGTAAGTTTTGGGAAGCCTGTTATCACCATTCCAGATCTCTATCACCCTGAGCAGGAAAACAATAGTAGAAAGATAGGAGATCTAAAATGTGGATTAGCCCTCAGTCATATCAATTTAGAGAACACGTTGGAGTGGACCATAGACGAAATAATGGACAATCCTATCTACTTTAAGAATGCGAGGAAGTTAAAGGAGTTATGTAAGTTTTACAACGGTAGGGCAAATATAAGGGAGATTGTAAGGAAACATGAAAGAAATAGTAGATTAGAAGAGATTATATCCCTGAAGTTTTCATAAAAAATTAAGTTAAAGTTAAAGAAGTTATTATAAAAAATAAAATTTTTACTCTTTTTGTTATTCCTGAACCTTGGGGAGAAGAGACTCCCTATCTTATCTTAATGTTCAGTAAACATTATGAGATATAGATATAGTTAATAATTTTGTTTTTATTTATTAATTATTTTTTATGAGGATTCCTCCAATATTTACAGTGATGAACATTGAGGAGATAATATCGATATTTGTTATCATTTTATTATCTATACACATACCTAAACACTTTTTGAACAAACAGCAACTGTTAAAAAATAATAAAATTATAAACATTATAAACGATATTATAAACTATAAACAGAGAATAACTAAAATTAAAATTATAAAATTAAAAAATTATTTTCTGGACTACATAAAATGCTGGAGAAGTATTTAAGATTCCTATTAAATCTTTTCTTAAGAGAGGTTTTTTACATTTTTCTAGGTATTTTTCATTATTTTTTGTTATAAGTTTAAAAGTTTAAAAAGGGTATGTTCTAGGCTATATTATTTTTATTTTATCTTCTTTTAATGAGTAAGGTAATTATTAATTTATTAAACTAATTTATTAAAATGAAAATGTCATGCTTGACAATACTTAATTAAAAGGTGTTGTCATGGATGAATCTAAAACTGAAGACAAGGTAGTGGTAACTGTAGAAGAACTAAAAAAGATGGTAAGAAACAATGAAGAAGATAAGATAGATGAGATAGATATCGTTACAACTGCCACCTCTGGAATAATGTCAGGTACTATGGTGATACTCCATATACCTGTAGCTGAACCTGGAACCTTTAGGAAGGGGGAAAGAATATACTTAAACGGTATAAAAGGATACATAGGTCCCTGTCCAAATGAGTACTTAGGTTCTGTAGATGTTGTAGTATACGGTACAAGTTATGTGGAAGATTACGGAGGAGGGTTCCTATTTAAAGATCTAGTTGCAGGTAAGGAGATAGACATCCTTTTAGAGAGTGAGGGAAGAAGATACGAGAGGACCATAACCTTGGATGATATCCCCACTGCAAAAATGATAGGGACGAGGATGGCGTTTAAAAATTACCTAGCCTTTACCAACTTAGGAGAGAAACCTGTAAAGACTATTTTCCACCGAAGAAAGATGAAAAAAGGAGAAGCTTCATTTTCAGGATGTGGAGAATTAAACCCTCTCCAAAATATGTGCTGTGATGAGAGGAGTCTAATTGGAAAGAAGGTGTTGTTGAACGGTGCTGAAGGCGTAATACTTGGATTTGGAACGAGAAGTTCACCAGAGAAGGGGAATATTATGATATCTGCGGATATGCGTAACATGGATCCCTACTACTTAGGTGGTTTTATCACTTCTGGAGGTGTGGAGGTGTTTAATACTGTTGCAGTGCCTGTGGAGGTTGATGAGAAAAATAAAGAATTCTTAAAAACCTTAGATGAAGATATACCTCTACCTCTTGTGAATGTGGTAGGGAGGAGTATTATAGATGTGGGCAACTACGCCCAGGTATGGAAGGATGCCGATTTAAGACCCAATATAAATATCTATAGGTGTAGGAACTGTGATGTATGTATTCCTATGGAGATGTGTCCAACAAAAGCTATAAAGAGGATGTCTCATTTGGGAAACAGACCACTACCAACAGAGGACTGCTTTGGATGTGGTGTCTGCACAGGTGCCTGTCCTTATGGTATCTACTCAATGAAGTTGAACAGTATCTTAGAAGTACCTATAACCTGTAGGCAGTCAGATAGAGAAAGAGCCATAAAGTTATGTAGAGAACTTAAAAGGAGGATAGAGAGAGGAGAGTTTAAACTTTAAAATTTTTGCTGATTTACAATCGTACATTTAAATAGTTTTTGTTATTACTCTTAAGATTTTTCTTAATGTTCAACTAACGAATGTTTCCCAGATTCCTATAAGCATTAGTATGGAATATAGAATATACTTCAATGTTCGGGATTTCACCTTGTAGGTGGCTACTGCCCCATATCTGGAAGATATCATAGCTGCAAACCCCACTATTAGCCCAACTACTATGGATACATATCCAATGTTTAGAAGATGTCTATAGGTAGGACACGGTACAGCCATATAGCCTATAATACCGATCAAAGATGTCAATACCATCATACCACTAGATATACCGATAGCTATTCTTATGGGAAATTTCAGGAGATATATTAAAATAGGTATGGTGATTATTCCCCCACCTATACCAAATATAGAAGAAACAATTCCTACAGAGATGCCTATAACAAACAATTTTCTATAATCTATAGTAGAATATGTAGTTTCTATACTCCTTAATATCTTCCTCTTGATGGTATATATACCATAAATAGATATAAGAATTAACAAGATACCAAATAACCTTTTATGTAAATCTCCACTCAAATACTCCATCGAAATCTTTAAACCAATTAATGAGCCTACAACTCCAAAAATTCCTAAAACTAAGGAACATCTCCATAGAATATTTCCCCTAAGATAGTGTTTGTAAGCACTGACTACTGAAGTCAAAAAGACTGTAAATAAACTCGTTCCAACGGCCATCTTTATGGAGATGTCAAGAGGTATACCCATACTACGGAATAAACTGTTAAATACTGGTACTAAGATAAATCCTCCTCCAATACCTAATAATCCAGCGATGAACCCAATAACTATTCCCAATGCTACTAACGATATTATCAGTATTTCTTCCATTGGTATATCCCAGTTTTTTCATTTTATATTTTTTAGAGATAATAAAGATTAATGGGTTAATTACAGGGAAAAGATGATTTCTTATTTATTTCAATTTTAGCCACTACCAGTATTTATAGATATAGACTATACTAATCAAAGATTACGGAAATGAAGGATCTACTTCTTTTTTATTTTTTACCCTTCTTAATTTTATAAAAATAGTTAAAAAAAGATAAAAATCCTAGTTCCATTAAAAAATGACAATTTAAAAATTTAATAAAAATCTTAGGAAAAAAATCACTAATAAAATTGGAATAAAACCTATTGAATGTCTCAAGGTCATGGTAAACACTAAGATAGAGATTAGGAATTTTATTTGTAGTACCATTATATTTGTTTTTAAACTATCACTTTTAATAGGAACTAGATTTTTAATAAAAAGAAGAGTTAAATGTTTTATACTATAACTATTCTGGTGAAAATATGAGAAAGAGAAAGGAAGACAATCCATTTAAAAAAATTCCCACCATACTCTTCCCAGAGGAACTTATGAACAAGGCCTACAATAGGGCGGAAAAAGCTGCAGATAAACTTAGAAAGTCTACAATAGGTCTCAGTTTGTATAAGTCAAGAGTTATAGAGGAGCAGAAGGTAAGAACTGCGACTTCTGTTATAGCAGATTACCTACTGAATATAGTAAAGAAGACCCCTTCCATAGATAATTTAAATCCCTTCTACAGAGAGATATTGGAAATCTTAATAGACAGTGATGAATTTAAGAAGTCCCTTGGTGCTTTACATTGGGCTTCTCAGTTGGTTAGAAAACTTGGAAACACTTACAGTAGAAAGATAAGGAGAGCAAAGACCCCACAGGAAGCTTCAAAAATAAGGAGAGAGTTCTTTGGCAGGGTTTCCTCCATACTGAAACAGATATATCCAAATTTAGCCTGTATTGCAGTAGCCAGAGAAAAACTGAAGAATATCCCAACTGTCAAAGATGTACCAACGGTAGTAATAGCAGGTTATCCCAACGTTGGAAAATCCTCACTTCTAAGGAAGTTGACAGATGCAAAACCTGAAGTAAATTCCTATCCCTTTACAACTAAAGGGCTCAACGTTGGATATTCCCACTACGGTATTCAATTTATAGATACACCTGGGATACTTGATAGACCTATCTACGAAAGAAACGATATAGAACTCCATGCAGTTGTAGCCCTTAACTACCTTGCAGATGGAATAATCTATGTAATAGACCCTACCGAATACTGTGGCTACCCTATAGATGAGCAACTTAATCTATTGAACGAGATTATGGAGACATTCAATATACCTATAATAGTTGCTATAAACAAGATAGATGTAGATGAAAGTGAATACAGAGAGAACTTAGAGAAGGTAGAGAAGTTTTTAAGGGAGAAAGGTATTAAAAATGTTGTTAAAATATCCACTGAAAAAGATATCAACTTAGATATTTTAAAGAGAAAAGTTGTTGAAATTGTAAAAGAATCATGAAATTAAGAAATTAGTAAAATCTTAGTTTCTATTTAAAAATCCACAGATGAAATAGTTATAAAACCTTAGTTCCCATTAAGTAGTTATAAAAAATTATAACAAAAATCTCAATCATTATTTTTATAATCATTATTTTTAATATTTTTATAAGGATTTAATGAAACCAGGAGACTTTATTATTAAAGTTATAAATATTACTTTGGCGGATCTAATTTTACTTTAATTTCAACTTTTCCGAATATTTCTTTATCTCTTCTAACTTCTCCAACACCTTCCCACTATCTATCGCATTATTTACCATCTCCACTGCTTCTAGATAATCTGATACCATCCCACAGGTGTAGAGAACTGCAGATGCATTCAGTACTATAAAGTTTCTATCCTCGTTCCTCTTACCAGATAATACCTTGAGTATCCTTTTTGCACTCTCCTCAGGACTGTGACATGGTACTATCTTCGATCTCTCCAATCCAAAATCACTGGGAGATAGAGTATATGTCTCAATTTTATTTCCTACCACTTCACATACCTTTGATGGCCCTCTTGGATCCAACTCGTCGAGGCCATTTCCATGAACTACAAGGGCTCTCTTAACCCCCAACAACTTTAAAGCTTCCCCAACCTTCTCCACCAGATCTGGGGCGTTAACACCTACCATCTGATACTCTGGATTTGCTGGATTTGTTAGAGGTCCTAAGATGTTAAATATAGTTCTTATACCTAACTCCCTCCTAATAGGCATGATCTTCTTTAGGGCTGGGTGATATTTTGGAGCAAAAAGAAAGACGAAGTTCGTCTTCTCTATCATCTTCTTTGTCTCTTCAGGTGGGACATCTATTTCAACACCTAGAACCTTCAATACATCTGCAGAGCCACTTTGTGAGGTAACAGATACATTTCCATGTTTTGCAACCTTTGTGAATGCTGAGAGTATTATAGACACAGCTGTACTTACATTTACAGTGGAAGATCTATCTCCTCCAGTACCACAGGTATCTACTATACCTCTACCGAGATTCACCTTAATAGCCCTATCTCTCATAGCTCTTGCAAAACCTGCAATTTCCTCAGAAGTAACACCTTTAGTCTGAAGTGCTGTAAGGTAGGCACCTATTCTTACGTCGCTCTCCTCGAGTAGTGTGTTAAATAAGTTGTAAGCTTCTTCAAAAGATAGATTTTGGCCTTCTACGATTTTACTCAACATAACCTGACCTCCATAAAAACTTTTAAATAAGATATATTATTTTTAGTAGTTATACCTCCAATATTATTCTTATTTCTTCAATTTTCTTCAATTAATCGAAATACAATTATACCGAAAACAATGAATATGAAAGATACAAATAAACAAATAAAAAAGTAAAATAAACTTTTATTACTCTTGGCTTACGATTTTCTTCTTAAGAAGTTTTTATTATTATGATTCTGTAAAATTAACCATTTTATTCAATATAACTTAGCATCCACAAAACTTTTGACGAAATTTAAGGTATCTTCAGCTCTCATAAAACTTGTACCTATAAGGGCTGCATCTGTATACTTCAGAGCTACCTTTAGGTCTTCTAAGGTGGAGATACCACTTTCACTGACAGAAACAACACCCTTTGGTAGATACTTGGATAACTTCTCTGTGAGGGATACGTTACCGTCGTCTCGTTCCAACTTGGAAATATCCCTGTTATTTATCCCGATCATAGTAGTGTTAGTCCCCTTAGCTATCTCCATCTCTTCCCTACTATGCACTTCAACTAAGGTATCTAGCTCATGCTCCAAGGCATAATCAACGAATTCACTAGTTTTCTCCTTTAAGAGCCTTCCTATTAGTAGTATTGCACTTCCTTCCGCTTCTGCAGTTCTCTCTATTTCCTCCTTTGATGTAATAAAGTCCTTCCTCAATACAGGGAGATCTGTAGAAGCACATATCTTTTTAAAGACGTTAAAATCCCCCCTAAAGTACCTTTTATCTGTAATATAAGATATACCTGCAACCCCAGCCTCCTCGTATATCCTAAGAATATCTATCTCATTTCTACCTCTAAGTAGATCGCCATGCTTAGGAGAAAAAACTTTTATCTCGGCAATAATTGGATTTTTGCCCTCTTTCTTTTTACTCACTATAGATTTTGCCATCCTGTACATGAAATCACCTGAGCTTGACTACTTTTTTATCCCCTTCATTTATAGCCAGTTGAACCAGCAGATTCCCTAACTTCCTGTTAAATTTCTCCTGCATCTTATTGAAATTCTCCATTGCTATCGATATACCACTTAAACTTTTGATATCATGAACGAATCTCTCCTGGTCTTTTGTAATCTTATTTAGTCTGTTGTTTATCTCTACGATCTCGTTGATATCCTTTGCCAGCATTTTTGTTCCTTCTTTTGTCTTATCTATAACATTTAACACATCCTTTAGTACTTCGAGATCTCTCATAACTTCGGAGTTGAATTTTTCAATCTCCTTCGTCAGCTTCATAGTTTGATTAGCCATCTCTCTAATTTCATTTGCTACAACTGCAAATCCCCTCCCAAATTCGCCAGCCCTTGCGGCTTCAATGGATGCGTTTAGGGCTATTAAACTGGTATGTTTTGCAACATCGTTTATTGAACTACTCATCTTGGATATATATTTTAAATTCTCGACGAGACGGTTAAACTCCCTTGCGAATATCTCCAGCTTCTGAAAGAATGGTAGAAAATCGTCTCTAAATTTTTCTAGATCTTCTATAATCTCAGATAAATTCTCTATATTTTCAACTATCATCTCGTTATTTTTTACAAAATGCTCACTAATATCTGTTACTAGGTTGTATATTATCTTGGACGTTTCTTTATTTGCAGATTCTATACGGACTGCATCTGCAAAAATATCTGAAACTATATGTAAATTGCTGTTATCTTTATCCTTGTCAAGATTTTTCTTCATATAATCACCTTATTAGATCTGTACCACACTTCAAATTACTTAAGAAGTTGAAGAACTTGGTAATATGCTTTCTTGGAATAATCCCCCCATGCTGTGGGACAATTGCTTCTATATCTAAATTTCTAACTCTGTCAACCCAATGTCTCAGAGCGTGATTATTTGCCATCAATCTTTCATGTAACGGCTTCATAGCTTCGATATGTTTATCTATGTCTTCGATTATTAGGGACGGTTCCTCCAACATAGCTATTCCAATATCACCGGTAAATAGGAATTTACTCCGTCTATCGTAGATAGTGAAATGTCCAGGACTATGGAGAAAGTGGGCAGGTATGAATTCCAAGGTCGTTGTACCAAAGGATATCTGCTCGCCTTTATCTGGTAGTGGATGTGCTACACTGTCAACATCCTCAAATCCAAAATGTGGCAAGAACCTTATCCACAACCAGCTTGTAACAAGTTTTGCATTTGTTATAGCCCTCCAGAGTGGAATACTACCTGCTACATCTGGATCCTGGTGACACATGTATATATACTCTATATTTTTAGGATTTATATATTTAGAGATATTGGATAGGACTTTTGGAAATATCTTATATCCTCCTGGGTCCAGCAAAAATCCTCTCTTTTTATTTACTATTAAATAGCTGTTGATATCCACATCCCCACTACCTGACATATTTGTCCCAAGATAAACTACTAGATGGTCATCATCTCTATAGAGAACATGGTCTTTTCTTGGATCTAATCCATATTTAAGGTTGTACGTTGCCATTTTTATCCCCAGATTATTTTTAATAAAATTAACAATTATTACAGTTTTAAATAATTGGTAAAAGATACAATAAGGGACAAATTTCTTTTTTTTACCCTTAAATAAGAGACACCTATAGATCTTTTATTTAATTTATTTTATTTTAATCTATTTATCATTCTTTAATTTATTAATAATATTATAAAAATTATCTTATACTATACTTCAGTCCCTATCAAAATCCTGATAAAAATTGATAATTAATTATATAAAATATTTAAAAAGATAAATTCAAAAATATCTTCAAAACAGTTAAACACTAAAAAGGGGACTGAAACAGGTAATATCCCTTAAGTATTTCTGGATACTGAGGAAATAGGAAAGATCTTCCTTAAGAGAACGTATACTATGAACTTTAACTCCTAATCCTTTTTAAAATCTTTGATATATACTCCTCTATTTTCTTGTTAATGGCATCCCTTAGAGATTCCAAGAGTTTCATATTCTCTTCGCTGATAACAATCTCTTCATCTACGTAAGGTGTATTCTCAAGTTTCTTATTCCCCTTTAGAACTTCTATATCAGAGAAAGTACCCAACAACAACCTACCTGTTGATCTTATTTCCTTTTCCACTGTAATACCTTCCTTTTTTCCGTAGATACTGAAGAGGGGAAACTTGGTTATGGTATTGGAGCCACTCATTATCAATGGGCCTATGTTACTAAGTTTATCTACCCAAGTACCTGTGATTATCTCTATCTTTGGAAAGTTAAGTCTCACAGTGGAAATCCAATTCATGTACTCCAAGGTAGTGATGGAACTTCTGTTTTCAAATATAGTGTTTTTCTGGGGATTTAAGGAGTAGAAGGTTATCCTGTCTAGGTCCAACTCCTCTATTAAGTCTAGTAGTTTATCAATATCCTTCTCCTTCTCTCCTAAACCAAGTATGATAGTTATACCTGTCTTTAAGCCGTACTCTTTAGCCTTCAATAGCATGTCCTTTGTTTTATCCAGAGGTTTCTGGGGACAGAGATATCTATGGAGATCCTCATTTACAGTCTCCACTGCTCCAACAATACCCTCTACCAGATCTAAGTTCAACTTCTCGAAATCTATAATGCCCACATTTAAATACTGTTTAGACTTTTGGAGGTATGCAACTAACTCCAATATCCTGTTTAACTCCTTAGGTGTATATCCATAACCTCCAGAGATGAACTCCAACTTCCAGCCTATCCTCTTCATAAGTATTGCCTCTGCAAGTATGCCCTCCAATCTTCTCCTGGCAGATTTAGGATCCTTTATTTTATTTTTCTGGGTGGACATGTAGCAGAACTTACAGGGATCCTTGAGATTACAGTACCACCCTAAGAAGAGTGCCCTTTTTAAATCGACGAAATTTCCATGGTACTTAGTAGTTAGTTTATAAGCTTTGATAGAGTTCTCCATAACTTCTAAAGGGTCCATAAGAATCTCCATGAGTTTTTTATTTTTTTTATCTTAACAATTAACAAATTTGACAGAGATACGATAAAAGAGCTTCATAAATAATTTTCACTCCAAATCTGTTAAACTCTCTTGGACCATTGGACATGTTATGAGCTTATTCAATCCTCGAAGACAAAAATAGCACTAGAAATTAAAGATCCTGAATACTGGGATGAAGAAGTTAGATTAGAAAAATATCCAAGGGATCATCTTCCTCCAATCTTCAGGAGTAGTTATCTGGTTATACTTTTATCTTTTTAAATTAATTTTTTATCTTATTATTTTCATATACTGTTTTCATTATTTTTAACATTTTGATAGAAATTAGGGTATATAAAAATAAAGTAATTTAAAAATCATTTTTTTGACAATTTTACTAAGACTATATTTCCTATAGACTCTACAACTCTATAGGGTATAACAACCTTCTTAGAGGGGTCATCTACCTTATCTTTTAAACATCCCTTGTAGACATCACTTACCACTATACCACTCACTACAGCCTTTTCAGTATCTATCATGGCGTCGTAGACTTCTCCAACGTAGTAACCCTTTGTAGTGTATATCTTTTTATTCAGGATTTCACTAACTTTAATTGCCATAGTAAGACCACCTAAATTTTTAATACCTGTCAGGCAGTGCCGGTATCCTCATCCTATCAGCGGGGGTAACTCTCATCATCCAGGTTAGAATCTGTTAATTGGATAGTTTGGAGCCTCGTTGGTTATAAGTATATCATGAGGATGACTCTCCCTCTGGCCACTTTGAGTTATTATGACAAACCTCCCCTTTTCTTTCAACTCCCTTATATTCCTCGCTCCGCAGTATCCCATAGAAGATTTCAGGCCTCCTACAAGTTGGAATATAACCTCACTTACAGGTCCCTTGTAAGGTACTGCTCCCTCAACACCTTCTGGCACCAACTTTACATGTTTCATGTGACTCTTACTCTGGAAGTATCTATCTGCCCCTGCACCTACACCTCCCATCATAGCACCGAGGGATCCCATACCTCTATACTGCTTATACTTTCTACCGTTTATAGTTATCAACTGTCCCGGTGCCTCATCTGTCCCTGCAAGTAAACCCCCCAACATTACAGCATCCGCTCCAGCGGCAATTGCCTTGGCTATATCTCCACTGTACTTTATACCTCCATCTGCAATTATCGGTACTTCGTCATCCTTTGCAACCTCTGCAACCTCTGCAATCGCAGTTAACTGGGGAATCCCCACACCTGCCACTATCCTTGTAGTACATATACTTCCAGGCCCTATACCTACCTTGAGAACATCTGCCCCAGCATCTATAAGATCCCTTGCAGCTTCCTTAGTTGCTATATTTCCTACAATCAATACAGTGTTCTTATCTTTTTTCTCTATCAATCTTTTAATCTTACCTATAGCCTCTACCACCCTCATGTTATGGGCATGTGCACAATCTATAGTTATGGCGTCTACTCCAGCATCTATAAGGGCTTCTGCTCTCTTTAAGTCATGTGGGCCACAGGCTGCAGATACCAACAGTCTTCCATCTTTATCCCTGGCAGCCTCTGGATACTGTTTCCTTTTCAAGATGTCCCTCAGTGTTATCATTCCTATTATCCTGTTGCCCTCATCTACAATAGGTAGTCTTTCTATTCTGTTCTCGTACATGATACTCATTGCCTCTTCATGTGTGATATTTTCGTCACTGTAGACAACATCTTTAGTCATCACCTCTTTAACTGGGATGTTGTCCTCCTGTATATATTTAATATCCCTTGTAGTAACTATACCCACCAGTTTGTTGTTTTCATCCACCACAGGCAGTCCTCCAATAGAGTACAACTCCATGATCTTTTTAGCATCTCCTATGTTACTGTCTTGGGATATTGTAATAACATCTCTGATAATAATATCTTCAGCCTTTTTAACTGATATTACCTGACTCACCTGTTCCTTTATAGACATGTTTCTGTGGATTACACCAAGACCTCCTTTCCTCGCTAGGGCAATTGCCATTTCCTTCTCGGTTACAGTGTCCATTGCAGCCGAGACGATAGGTATATTCAACTTCAAACCTGCAAGATCTGTAGAGGTATCTGTATCCTTTGGTTCTACGTATGAAGCATTAGGTACAAGTAAAACATCGTCAAAGGTGTAGGCCATTTTTGCCCCGTATATCTTCTCTAAGAACAAGATCTCACCTATGTTCTTTTTGGTTATATTATGGTAATTAGTATATATAGTTTGTTTTTATAACGGATCTGTCAAAACAAAAACATTAAACATTATAAGAGTTACTATAAACTAACATTTCTTCTCTTCAAATGTTAGAAGAATGACCTTTCTTCTCAACGTTTCTCAACGTGAAAAGGAAATTCCTTTCCTTATATATCTTTTAACTTCAAAAAGGAGAAAAAGAAATGTGAGAAATATTGACGTTTCAAAGACTGTAGAATACTGGCACTATTTCTACAGGATGTTCATATTTTGTTCCTATGTGCTTTAGGGAGTGGGTAATTATTAGATATTGAAATTAGAAAATTTAATAGAAAAATATATAAATCTAACATAGTTATAATAAATTATTACATAACTTCAATTTATAGAAATATAAAAATATTCAAATATCTATAATTAATATAATTAAAAACACACTTGTAGTGGAAAATATGAGACCATTAACTAAGGGTAATATAAAATACATAGTAGATCAAGATACACCTATTCAGCAGTACTTCTGTAGTTTGTTGTTAAGTACCTTAGCAGAACTTATAGAAGATTCTCAGTTATTTATAGATTCTGTAATGGAGGCTATAGGTCCTAACCTCTACGTAATCCTAAAGGCAAAGAAGTTAATTAAGGAAAATTACTCAGATTTTGAAGATTTTATCAGGGATGTAAATAATGCTATGAATATATGTGATAGTGTAAATGTTATCCCTGATAAAGATTCATTAGTTGTCTATCTTTATAGGAACTATGGATACTGTAAATACTGCCCAGTAAATATCGGTGGAGCAGATCTAGTGTCTACAGGGTGTCCATTTCCAGTTTTATTTGAAGTTATGGGAAAAGAGGCAGGATTTGAATATAAGGCTACTGGTATTAAAAGAGAAGAAAGAGCCTGTGTAATATATTATAAAAAGGTTAAAAATAATATAAAAGGTATCAACATCATAGGATATAAATAAGAGAGTTAAAGAGTATCATAGATAACGCTCATCAGGATAAAGAACTATGAGTCCTGAACCTTTCATGAGACTAAAACTACAAAGACTACCTTAAAAGAGAAGATCACCTTTATAGTAGCTTATCCACCTAATCTCAGTATAGCCTCTGCTATATCTCCGTTACACTCCTCAAGTGCCTTAAGAGCTTCCTCTCTTGAAACGTTACACTGATTCATAACCAACTGGATATCCTCCTCAGTTATCTCCAACTTAACTTCTTCGTCCTTTATATCTTCCTCTTTTTTTATCTTTTTAACTTTCCCAGAAATAGTGTATGTTTTATTTCCAAACATGTCCATTACTTGAACCTTAGGTTTCTCAAAGATCAAGATTTTATCCTCCAATTCAATGGTTACCTTTAAAGCCTTTAATTCCTCAGTTTCCATACCCATTTCTTTCATCATCTTCTGCATCTGTTTTATCATTCTTGGACTCATCTTTCCAGGAAACATACTTTCACCTCAGGTTTTTAATAATTAATGATTAAATCCCTAATATTATTATATAATTTACTTTAGTTTCTATTGGAGTAGTGATTAAAAGAATAATAAAAATTATTAGTATTACAATGAAAATGAAAAAATTCTTACATTGTTGATATCACAGTTGTATCAGAAAAATTTTTGAAGTTTTATATTTAAAATGATTAGGGTTTTTTATTTTTGAAATCTTATTTTATTATTTTTTTATAATTATCATTATTTATGGTTTTTTATAGGATTATTTACAATAACGAAACAAAATTCTAAGATCAATAAAAGAATAATAAAAAAGAAAAGCAATAAATAGAGGTAAAGAGTAAAAATATAACCTCTATGCCAGAATATATGGAAACAGAGTGAAGTTTCTGCAATCCTCCTTCTTAGAAAATTTTTACCTTTTTTATTAATTTTGCTTATGTATCTATCACCAATATTATAAATCTTCCAATATTATTAATAGATATTAAAATTTTATATCTCAATATTACAAATTATGTGTAATATATAGTTTTTGATGTAAGATAAAAATAAAAATAAAAAATTTCCATGATATCTTGATGGGAAAAGATATTATATACAATATTGAGGGATATCTACCATAGGTGAAACCATGAAAAATGTAGAAAAAACTGTTGAAAAATTAACGCACTTTATAAAGAATGTTGTAAAAAAAGCCGGGGCCAGGGGGGTTGTTGTGGGGTTGAGTGGAGGGATAGACAGTTCTGTCGTGGCTACACTATGTGTAAAGGCTCTTGGGAGGGATAAAGTATTGGGAGTTATAATGCCTGAGAGGGACTCAGACCCTAAGGATATAGAACATGCTAAGATGATTGCAGAAAAACTCGGTATAAGGTATATACTATCAGATATCACAGATATACTAAGGGCATTTGGAGCAGGTGGTTATATCCCCACAAGGGAGTTTGATAAGATAGCAGATGGAAACCTGAAGGCCAGGATAAGGATGTGTATTCTTTATTACTTTGCAAATAGGAGAAAGCTTCTTGTTGCCGGCACCTCCAACAAATCAGAACTCTATATGGGGTATGGAACGAAGTATGGGGACTTAGGTAGCGACTTTCTCGTTATAGGTAACCTCTTTAAGACTGAAGTTAGAGAGTTGGCAAAGTATTTAGGAATACCTCAGGAGATAATAAATAAGCCTCCATCAGCAGGACTTTGGAAGGGACAGAGAGATGAAGAAGAGTTAGGAATAACCTACGAAGTGTTAGATAGAATACTCGAAAGGATAGAGAAGGGGGAAGACAAGGAGAAGATATCCAAGAATTTAAATGTTCCACTATTTCAAGTGGAGGAGATACTAAATAGAATAGAGGCCAACAGGCACAAGTTAGGTCCAATATTTCCTCCAAAGTAATAGGCATAAATTATTAACATCCACATTAAATCAAAAAATAGAGATCTTTAAAGATACTCTAAGTCCTATCAAATGGTTAAAAATAATAAAAATAGTATATTATTATAAAATAATCAGGGTAAAAATAATAATTTAGAAAAGTATAAATAGATATCTGCTCCTGGAGATGGAGATTGGAGAAAGGCTATCCCTGGATATTTTCTAATCTAACATTAGATATTTTTTTTGTTTAAAAGTATTTTATTATTATATTTATTATCTTTTTATTATTATATTTACAATATATTTATTAGAGTAGTATTAAAGTAATCACTCCTCTTTTTTCTCCTCTAGCATTTTGTTTTCTTCTCCGGATGCCACCGATGTTTCACCAAACTCTAAAACCTCAGACTTGTAAATCTCTACTTTTTTAATTGGGAATATCTTTTTACATTCTTCATATATCTTTGTATTTAACTCATCTAAGAGCATGGCCTGAACAAATTCTGGGAATGTTGAATTCTTTGCAGTTTCTCTAATGATCTCTTCTGTTTTCTTTCTAATATCGGTTTTATGGCGATCTCTTGCCCTGTACGCAGTTAATACCATTGCCTTTACCCTTATCTTGTAGTTATCCTTTGTTCTTACATCTATAATTGTTGTTACCTTACTCATCCTCCTCCTTACCAGGGATTTTATATACTCCCTCGTTGTATCATGGCCTATGAATTGTGTTGTAGCGTTGTTTCCACTAACCCCATTTATCTTAAAGTACATCCTTATCATATGTTTGGCAGGATCATTTATGAGATCCTGTAAACTAACCTCTGCTACCCTCCCAATTACCTTTGCAGGATCGTTTGCTGGAGTCTGTCCTATCAGAACACCTCCAAAGGCCTGAGGTGTATATATATTATACCACACCTTTGTTTTCCAAGTATCCTTAGCAATCTTTTTTCCCCTGGTAGTAGTCCTAGCTTTCATCCTTACCATAGTTACACCTCATGCTATTGTTTTTAGTGATTTTTAGTGATTAAAAATATTAATAAAATATTAATAATAATCATAATAGATATTCAGTTAGATCCACATAGTTCTTAAAAGGTTTTGTAGGTTGGGCGTATATTCTCTTTATATTCCTTGCAATCTCCCTCTTAGAGGTTCCTTTCTCTGTCTTTATCATTTTTATTTTAAAGAAACCCTCCCCAACACGGTAAATATATCTGCTATCAAATACATAATCTTGGGGAACGAGTACATTTACAGAGTATGTCTTTCTTCCATCGTTGATAGATATACCTACCTTTTTAGGAATACTTAAAGATTTTGTCCATATAGTCCCTATATCTCCAACCTTTAAAGAGTGGATTCGCCTCTTACCTTCTATGCTCGTTATCTCCAAATCCTCCCCCTCTATGTTAATCACGTCTCCAACCTTTAATACTTCTTCAATAGGCATTTGGATAACTTTTTTTTCAGATTTTCCATACCTGCTGATTATTACCTTTACATCCTTCAACTTGATAGTTCTTTCCATCTCCCATATATAGCCACAGTCTAAACATTTTACCTTTAACTTTATATGTCTCTTAGATTCCTGCCTCTTTATAACTCTATGGGGAGTAATATCGCCACAGAGAGGACATTGGAAAGAGAGGATTTCCTCACTTTCATCCCCCATTTTCCCATCCATCTATTTATTTTTTCCTCCTTTTTCTCCTCCTTCCCTTCTGGAACTGTTGTGGTATAATTCTTATCTTAACGTTCATTGCCCTCTCTAAGAACTCCTCGTAGGTAAAGGGCACTTCCTCTCCAATTATACCCTTATTTTTTAAATACTCCCTAGCCATGAGATAGTAGATTAGGGCAACTGCCTTTCTACCCTTATTGTTTGTCGGAATTACAAAGTCTATAAAGGACGTTAGATGTTCTGTATCACACATACCTACAATAGGAATGCCTACTTCAATAGCTTCCTTCAGTGCCTGTCTATCTACTCTCGGATCACTGAGGAAGAGTATTTCAGGTTCCATGAAACTCTTAGTTACAGGGTTGGTTAAGGTACCTGGTATAAACCTTCCTGCAACTGTTGTTATACCTGTTACTTCTCCAAATTTCTTTAATGGACCCATGGAGTATATCCTCCTTGAAACAGCTAGGATATCCTCAGGTTCATACCTTGCCAGGAACTTACTTGCCAGTCTTATTCTCTCATCAGTCTTTCTAACATCTAACACATAGAGTCCATCAGATCTTACCCTGTAGATGAACCTCTTCATGTCTTCTGTTTTCTGCATGGTACCTATATGTACTCCTGCAGCTAAGTAGGTATCTAAGGTTACCAGCATGTTCTCTTCTGTCATACTATACCTCCAAAAGAGTGGTTTTTAATTTTATTTAAATAAGATTTTTAAATTTTTAATAAAAGAGTGGTTTTTACTCCCTGCTATTTTTGGATAAAAATCCAAAGTATTTAAATCTTTCGGTAGGAAATGTAAAGATACTAAAATCTTGCAATATCATGGGAAAATATATCTCTATGTCTTCCAAAGTGATAATTATGGTTATAAAGAGAATGACTCTAATACTCTATAACTCTTATGATAAGAGAAGGTGGCACGAGGCTCATAAAAGGGCTATAGCCAGAGCAGCACCTGTATGTTATGCTTTCAATTGCAACCTTGCAATTATGGACTTTCCCTGTACTAAGGAGGATATAAAATCCATAGAAACTACAATTGGAGAATCTGGAGAGTATCTGAAAAAGTTAATTGAGAGCAACAGATTTAATATAGTGGATAGTTATCAACCCCAATTCGGAATACCTATTGCGACAACATCAAAACCAAATGATAAAAAGTCTATAACACCTGAGGAAGTAGCGCAACTACTATTTAAAAAACCCTGTGGATTGTATATCGGTCTTGGAAGGCGCGGATTACCACGGGAGGTATTTGAGTTCTGTAAATATCATTTGGATATAACTAAGAGGAGAATTTCTCTGGAAACCTGTACTGCTATAGGAATAATACCTGCTGTAATAGATACATATATAGACATGTTTAAAAAAGTTAGATAATATAAACCCTGGTTCATCTAGTTCATCAAAAAGTTAAAAAACAATGATTGTAAAAATAATAAAAATTAATAAAAATGGTAATAAAGTAAAAAATTAAATATATATAATATACCACATCTATTTATCCCTGAACGTTGGAGAAGATGATCTTCTGTAAATATTTTCTAATATCATCCAACTATATCTTTGGTTTCGGAAAGATCTTAGAGTAGGATGTAGTCATTATTATTTTATGGGAATTTTATATTACTATTCTTATAATTGCTACTAAATGGGGACTAAGTGTAAGTAATATAAAAATTATAAAAAATTATAAAAAAGAAAATTATATATATAAGATATAAAAGGTACTTTTTAAAAAGCTAATAAATTTTTATAAAGATAAGGAGGTAATTCTGTGACTGTGATAGAAGCTGTTAAAAAAATAAAACATGCGGAAAAGGAAGCCATTGAGATAATAGAGAATGCAAAAAAAGAGGCAGAAAGGATAAAGTTAGATGCCATAGAGAAAGGTAAAAAGATTATAGAAGAGGCTGAGGAAGAGGCCCACAAAAAAGTGGAAGAGTTAATCCAAAGGAGTGAAGAAATAGCTAAAAAAGAAGCAGAAAATATTATAGAAACTGGAGAGAGTGAAATATACAAAATGGAGTCCATTGCCAAGGTAAAAATACTCTCCTTGAAGTTAGAGGATGTGTTAGATATTTTCAAAGTTTAATATTAGAAAGGTGGTGTTAGTGAGACCTGCAAGGATGAGGAAACTGAGGGCGGTGATTTTAGATGAGAAGATAGATAATGTTGTAAGAGAACTTCATGAAGAGGGGTTAATAGAACTCTGTGATTTAACTCCGAAGTTGGAAGATCCAGAATGGGCTGATTTACTATCCCCTTCAACACCTGCACCTTATATAAGGGATGTTTCAGCGTTGTTAATTAAAACTAACAGGTTTTTAGATCTCTTTGACAGTATTAAATCTGAAGATAAAAAGGGATTGAAGGAGTTATTGAATCCAACCCTACCACCAAAAAAGAAGATTCCATTCTCTTCGGCAGATGAGATAGTATCTTATGGTAAGTCTCTGTTAGAAAATGTAGAGGCAGATGTAAAAGAGTTGGCAGATAGGCTAAACGAGTTGGAAGGTAGAATTAACTACCTACAACAGTTAAGGAAGTATATAGAGCATCTGATAGATCTCGATATAGATCTGGAGTATGTCAGGAGTGGTCCTTATACTTATATAGTTGTAGGTTTAGTACCTGAAGATAAGATATCCCAATTAAAGAATAGAATATTCTCCATTACAAACAACTTCTCTGAAATTATAGAGGGTAAGCCTGTTATCACCAGTGAAAATGAGAAAAAGGTTGTTGTTATACTCGCCACATTGAAGGAGTATAGAGACAGTGTAAGTGGAGAGTTGAGGAGAAGTGGATTTGAAAGGATAGATGTATCTAACTTAAAAGGTACTCCAAAAGAAAACTTGGAAAAGATTGATAAGGAAATAAGAGAGTGTAAGAAAGAAAAAGAGGACATTTTGAATAGATTAAGAGAGATGGCTAATAAATGGTACAGGGAACTCTTAGTATTACATGAACTATTGGAGATCGAGAAGGAGAGGGCAGAGTCCTATACCTATTACGGCAGAACTGAGAGAACCTACATGTTGGAAGGATGGGTACCTGAGAAGTACGTAGATAGGGTTAAGGCTACCATAGAGAGGGCTTCCCAAGGTTATGGAGTTGTGGAGATAGTGGAACCTGATGAACCTGAAGAAAAGATACCTGTAATGCTTGACAATCCAAAACCTGTAAAACCCTTTGAGATGCTTACTGAGATGTTTGCACCTCCAAAGTACAACGAAGTAGATCCTACTATGCTAATAGTCCCTGGATTTTTAATGTTCTACGGTATTATGCTCACTGATGCTGTATATGGATTGTTACTAACAATACTTGGATTATTTATCTGGAAAAAACTTGGTAAAGTAAGTAAAGGGGCCTATAATATAGGTTATATACTAACTTTGGCTGGTATAGCAACAGTTATTGCTGGTATTATAACTGGGGGATATCTGGGAGACTTCCTGAAACAGTTCTTAGGATTTGACATATACAAAACTCCACTTGCACTAGTGAACCCTCTTGGTGATAGTTTCTATATTGGAGAGTCTAATCCACTCTTCAATCTTGGAAGTGTATCTGTAAATAACGGCCCAATTGCGATACTCTTATTTTCTATAGTTGTGGGGATAATACACCTCTTTATAGGATTAGTAATAGGGTTTAAGGAGAATCTTAAGAAAAAAGGATTTAAGGAGGCCTTTTTAAATCAGGGAATTTGGCTCTTTCTGATAATAACCTTGGCTGTAGGTATTATTACCAATACACCATACCTAATAGGTGGTGCTGTAGTGGTTGTAATACTCCTGTGTATGATCAAAGGGTATATGAGTGGGGGAATACTGGATGCAGCTTTAGGAGCTATGGATATTACAGGATTCTTAGGTAATGTACTCTCCTATGCCAGGCTTTTAGCTCTCTGTCTGGCTACTGGGGGTCTTGCAATGGCAGTAAATATAATGGCTAAGTTGCTTGGAGAAAGTATCCCAGTAGTCGGGATACTTCTGGCAGTGATAATGCTGCTAATTGGACATACCTTTAACTTTGTAATGAACGGCCTTGGGGCCTTTATACACTCTCTGAGGTTACATTACGTAGAGTTCTTTGGACAGTTCTACGAAGGTGGTGGTAAGAAATTCTGTCCTTTCAAGGCTAAAAGGGAGTATACTACAGTTAATTAAAAAATAAAAAGGTGATAATAATGGTATTTGAGAATCCACTACTACTTGGAGCCATAGGTGCAGGATTGGCAGTTGGTATTGCAGGATTAGGTTCAGGTATTGGAGCAGGTATTGCTGGAGCAAGTGGTGCAGGAGTAATTGCAGAAGATCCTTCGAAGTTTGGTACAGCCATAGTATTTCAGGCATTGCCTCAGACACAGGGATTATATGGGTTCCTCGTCGCTATCCTTATACTCTTTGTATTTAAAAGTGCTCCAGAATGGGCTATGGTAGGTGCAGGAATAGCTACAGGTTTAGCAGGTCTATCGGCAATTGGACAGGGCATAGCCTCTTCGGCAGGGTTAGGTGCAGTGGCAGAAGACGACAAGATATTTGGTAAGGCGATGGTCTTCTCAGTACTTCCTGAAACTCAGGCAATCTACGGTTTGTTAGTAGCTATTCTCCTGTTAGTAGGAGTCTTTGGAAACAGTCCTGGAGCAACTACAATAGCAGCTTTAGGTGCAGGTTTGGCAGTAGGGTTTGCAGGTCTCTCAGGTATTGGACAGGGTATTACAGCTGCAGGTGCTATCGGGGCAACTGCTAGGGATCCAGATGCAATGGGTAAAGGCCTTGTTTTAGCAGTTATGCCAGAAACCTTCGCTATCTTTGGTCTATTGATAGCAATACTAATAATGCTTGGAATGATGTTTTAAAATTAATTTTTTTATTACATTATCCAATAATTTTATTTTTTTAATTAGGTGAGATGATGGGTGTAGATGAAATAGTATCTAAGATACTGGAGGATGCCAATAAGGAAGCTGAGAAGATAAAAGAGGATGCCCAAGTAGAGGCCAGTAAAATATTAGATGATGCCAGAAAGGAAGCAGAAAAGAGAAAAAATGAAATACTTAAGAAGGGAGAGAAAGAGGCTGAAATGGTAAAAAACAGGATTATTGCAGAGGCTAAGTTAAAAGTTAGGAAAAAAATGCTGATAAAAAGAGAAGAGTTAATTGAGAAAGCTATAAAAAAGTTAAGGGAAGATTTAATAAAATTACCAGAAAAGGAGGAATACAACACACTACTCCTTAAATTAATAATTGAAGGTATTGTTGCTATTGGAGAGGAAGAAGTTTTCATAGATCTCAATAAGAGGGATTACGAAATCATAAATAGCAAGATTATGTGGACTATAGAGAGTGAGATGGGGAAATTACTGAACAAATCAGTTATTGTTAGAAAAGGAAACATCGTTGATATAGTAGGAGGATGTATTGTAAAATCCAAAAATGGTTCTAAAATCTGTGATAATAGTTTAGAAGCAGTATTTGAAAGAAACTTAGAGAATATCAAGGAAAAAATTGCAGAGTTGCTGTTCTAAGGGTGGAAGTTAAAGATAAAAGGTGATTGAATGGGGATGGGGGACATTAATACATGGATACCTTTTGATATATTTGTTACACTGTTAATATTAACAGGAATATTGGTACTTTTAGTTATAATAGTTTATTTAATAAAGTATCTCATAGATAACGCTCCATATGCATACGTCAATGCTAGAATTAAAAGTATGGAGGCAAGACTCCTAGATGATTACAAATTGAATGAACTTATAGAGGCTGGAAGTTTAGTAGAAGTTGTAGGTTTCCTGGAAGATACTGACTACGGTAGATATATCTCAGCGACTTCTAAGGATGTATACTCCATAGAGAAGGGTTTAGATATGCATCTGGCCCATGTCTACAAAACACTGGCAGAGATATCACCAGATAGATCTAAAAAAATATTAAAGTTGTTTGAAAAGAAGTACGACGTTAAGAATATTAAAACTATCCTAAGAGCAAAGTATGTTGGATTAGATAGTGAGAGTACATTTAAAATGTTGATACCCTTAGGTACAATACCTGAAAATAAATTAAGGGAACTCTGTGAGGCTAAAACTGTTGAAGAGGTCGTAAATGGATTAGAAGGTACTGAATATTCTAAGGTACTCTCTGAAAAACTTTCAATCTACGAAGAAAGTGGTAATCTAATATCATTGGAGTTGGCCCTGGATAAGTATATCCTAGAGGGGCTTTGGAAGGTTGTAGGTATCGAAGGCTTTAACGAAGACATCTTCAAAGAGTTCATTGGAAGGATGATAGATGTTGAAAACCTAAAGGTAATCTTGAGATGTAAAGGAGAAGGTGTATCTTCTGACGTTATTTTAAATTATCTCTTAAGTGTGGGATATGAATTGCCCCCATGGAAGTTGAAAGAGTTAGCAGAGGCAGAATCCATGGAGAATATAGTAAGTTCATTGGAAGGCACTGAGTACAGTAATATAATCTCAGGGTGTTTAGAGGAATACGAAAAGACAAAGAGTATCTATGTATTTGAGAGAGCCTTAGATAACTACCTAGTAGAGTTAGGTAGAAGATTATCTCTAAGACAGCCCTTTGGAGTTGGACCAATAATAGGTTTTATCACTTCAAAGGAGATGGAGATAAAAAAGTTGAAGATAATTATAAAGGGAAAGATAGAAGGATTATCAGCAAGGGATATAAGGGAGTTGATTACAACGTAATAGGATGATAGTATGAAAATTGGAGTAGTGGGAGATCTCCACATGGCTGTAGGTTTCAGATTGGCAGGTCTTACTGAAGTTTATGAAGTTGAAAATCCTGAAGAAGCTTTAAAAATCATTGAAGATCTAGATAGAAGAGAAGATATAGGTTTAATAATAATCTCTGAAAAACTTGGAGATACTCTAAGGGATAAACTATCTAAGATAGATACTTACATTGTAGAGATACCTGATAAGGATGGACCTATTGTTAGAGAGCATGATCCTATAAAGGATCTTGTAAGAAAAGCTGTAGGTATAGAACTTAAATAAATAAGAGGTGGGTATATGGTAGTAGGTAAGATAGTTAAAATAGCAGGACCTGTTGTAGTAGCAGATGGAATGAAAGGATCTCAGATGTATGAAGTAGTGAAGGTAGGTGAAGAGAAGTTAACGGGAGAGATCATCCAGCTGAAAGAAGACAGGGCTGTTATCCAGGTATATGAAGAGACTACAGGTATAAAACCTGGTGAGCCAGTAGAGGGTACTGGAGCACCTCTCTCTGTAGAATTAGGACCAGGTATGTTAAAATCAATATACGACGGTATTCAGAGACCATTAACTGCAATAGAAACTAAAACTGGAAGTATATTTATACCAAGGGGGGTTTCTGTACCTTCCCTACCAAGGGACATAAAGTGGGATTTTGTACCTACTGTAAATGAAGGGGACTACGTAGAAGGTGGAGATGTAATAGGTACAGTTGAAGAGACGAAATCTATAGTGCATAAGATACTACTTCCAGTAGGTATAAAGGGGAAGATAAAGGAGATAAGATCTGGAAAATTCACCGTTGAGGATACAGTTGCAATAGTGGAAACTACGGATGGAGATGAAAAAGAGATCAAGATGGTACAGAAGTGGCCTGTAAGGAAACCAAGACCTTATAAGGAGAAATTGCCACCTGTTATACCACTGATAACTGGACAGAGAGTTGAGGATACCTTTTTCGGTCTTGCAAAGGGAGGAACTGCAGCGATTCCAGGGCCCTTTGGAAGTGGTAAAACGGTAACACAGCATCAACTTGCTAAGTGGTCAGATGTAGATGTAGTGGTATATATAGGATGTGGGGAGAGAGGAAATGAGATGACAGAGGTTATTGAAGAGTTTCCTCACCTGGAAGATAAAAGAACAGGAAACAAGTTAATGGATAGAACTATACTGATAGCAAACACCTCAAACATGCCAGTAGCAGCTAGGGAGGCATCAATATATACAGGTATCACCATAGCGGAGTACTTCAGGGATATGGGTTATGGAGTACTACTAACTGCGGATTCAACATCTAGATGGGCAGAGGCCATGAGGGAGATATCTGGAAGATTGGAGGAGATGCCAGGAGAGGAAGGATATCCTGCCTACCTTGCTTCTAGACTTGCTCAATTCTACGAGAGAGCAGGAAGGGTAAAATGTCTAGGTAGTGAAGATAAGGAAGGATTCGTATGTATTGTAGGAGCTGTTTCTCCACCAGGAGGAGACTTCTCAGAACCTGTTACATCTAACACTCTAAGAATAGTTAAGGTATTCTGGGCACTTGATGCAAACCTTGCAAGGAGAAGACACTTCCCAGCAATCAACTGGTTACAGAGTTACTCCCTGTATATAGATCATATATCCCAGTGGTGGAGTGAAAATACAGGTCCGGACTGGAGGGAGTTAAGAGACGAGGCTATGAGATTACTCCAGAAGGAGGCAGAACTCCAGGAAATAGTACAACTTGTAGGACCTGATGCCCTCCCAGATAGGGAGAGAGTGATCTTAGAAGTTGCAAGGATGCTAAGAGAGGACTTCCTACAGCAGGATGCATTTGACGAGGTAGATACCTACTGTTCCCCAATGAAACAGTATACCATGTTGAAGATAATAATGACATTCTATAGAAAGGCTTTAGAAACTGTTGAGAAAGGTGTAGATCCAGGAAAGATAATAAAGGTATCTGTTAAGAGTGATATTGCAAAGATGAAATATTCACCTGAAGATAAATTCCTCAACGAAGTTGCTCCAGCAATTATGGAGAAAATCGAGAAGGAGTTAGAGTCTCTTGTAGAAGATCTATAAATTAATCTTTAATTTTTATAATTAATTTTTAATAATTATTATCATTATCAATATAATCATCATTAACAATTAAAGGGGAGGGTTAAAATGGAAGCTTTAGAAAAATATGTAGAATATACATCAGTATCAAGTATTGCGGGACCATTATTGATAGTAGAAGGTGTTAAAGGTGTTGCATACGGGGAAATTGTCGAAATAATAACACCAACTGGAGAGAAAAGAACAGGACAGGTTTTAGAAGCAAGAGAAGATATTGCTGTTGTACAGGTATTCGAAGGTACAACTGGGTTGAGTACCGATGAGACAAAGGTAAGATTCACGGGAGAGACTGCAAAAATTGGAGTCTCCCTGGAGATGTTAGGTAGGATATTCAACGGGGCAGGAAAACCTATAGATGGAGGTCCTGAAATAATACCTGAGAAGAAAATGGATATCAACGGTTACCCTCTAAATCCTGTATCTAGAAAAAGTCCTAACGACTTCATTCAGACAGGTATATCTACAATAGACGGTACAAATACCTTAGTTAGGGGGCAGAAACTACCTATATTCTCAGGTTCTGGTCTCCCACATAACCAGTTGGCAGTGCAGATTGCAAGGCAGGCAAAGGTTAGGGGAGAAGGGGAACAGTTTGCAGTAGTATTCGCAGCCATGGGAATTACCTCGGAAGAGGCAAACTTCTTTATAGAGGAGTTCAAAAAAACAGGGGCTCTTGAGAAGGCTGTAGTATTTATAAACCTTGCAGATGATCCTGCAATTGAGAGAATTTTAACTCCAAGGATTGCATTAACCACTGCAGAGTACTTGGCGTATGAGAAGGATATGCACGTTTTAGTTATATTGACAGATATTACCAACTACTGTGAGGCTCTAAGGGAAATAGCTGCAGCGAGGAACGAAGTACCTGGTAGAAGGGGTTATCCAGGGTATATGTATACAGACCTAGCTACTCTATATGAGAGAGCAGGTAGAGTAAAGGGTAAAAAGGGAACTATTACTCAGATACCAATACTTACCATGCCCCATGATGATATCACTCACCCAATACCAGACTTAACAGGCTATATTACAGAGGGACAGATAGTACTCTCAAGAGAACTACACAGAAAAGGTATCTATCCACCTATAGATATACTTCCATCACTTTCAAGACTTGCTTCAAAGGGACAGGGGGAAGGTAAGACGAGAGAAGATCACTCAAAGGTTATAAACCAAGTATATGCTGCTTATGCAGAGGGTAGGAGTTTAAGAGATCTTGTTGCGGTTGTTGGAGAGGAGGCACTTACTGACAGGGATAGAGCCTATCTAAGGTTCGCAGATGAATTTGAGAAAAGGTTTGTTAGCCAAGGTAAGGACGAAGATAGAAGTATAGAGGAAACCTTGGATATAGCCTGGGAGTTGCTGACTATACTACCAAGGGAGGAATTGAAGAGAATACCTGAAGAAATGATAGAGAAATATCTACCTAAAAAGTAACTATTTTAAACTTTTTTATTACTCCTAATTTTTATTATATAACCCTTTTTTAAGGTGTAAGTATGGCAGAGGTTAATCCTACAAGGATGGAGTTGCTAAAACTTAAGAATAAGATTAAACTTGCCCAGAAAGGGCATAAACTGTTGAAACAGAAAAGAGATGCACTTATAATGGAGTTTTTCGATATCATTGAACAGGCTTCAGGGATAAGGGAGAAGGTAAATAAGGTCCTAAGTGAAGCCTACAGAAATCTGATAATGGCAGAGGCAATAATGGGTACCTTGGCAGTTAAGGAAGTGTCTTTTGCATCAAAAAACCCCAATATTAAGTTAGATATAGACTCAAGAAATATAATGGGTGTTACTGTACCTGTTATGGAAGTGGAGAATGTAAGGAGGGACATATCTTCGAGAGGTTATGGACCTTACGGTGTATCTTCCAAGGTAGATGATGCTGCAAGGGCCTTTGAAGAGGCTTTAGAACTTATAGTAGAACTGGCAGAGATAGAAACTTCTATAAAACTACTTGCAGAGGAGATAATTACCACGAAGAGGAGGGTTAATGCCTTAGAGTATGTGATAATCCCTAAATTGGAGGAGATGAAAAAGTATATAGCTATGAGGTTAGACGAGATGGAGAGGGAGAACTTCTTCAGGCTGAAACTTATTAAAACACGAATAAGTGCCAGGGAGGAGAGTTAATATGTTTAAAGTTAGTGGTATTATCCACGATATTGAAGAGTCTATAAAAAAGAAGGAGGGAAAGATAGAATTAGAAATAAGTGGTAAAAGGATACTTATTATAGCAGATGAAGATCTGGATTTTAAAAGTGGAGAGGTAAAAACTGTAAAGATAGAACCTATAGATATACCGCCCTATGCTATTCCTATTATCGACGGTTATGAAAAGCATCCTATTGGGGTAACTGTATCTATAGGGGAAGAGATATCTTCACCTTTTAACTCGGAAAGGAAAGGTGAATATGGAGTATTTATTGCCTTTAAAGATGGACAGGTTAAAAAAGGGGATGTAATAGGGGGTGTATTTTTAATCTACCTCAATAAAGAGTAATATTTTATACTTTTCTTTTTCACCGTATTTATTCTTTAATTTTTTTAATATTAATTATTTTTTTATAATAATTATTTATTCAAAATCTTTGATAGTTGTTGTATTAAAAGATTTTTATTATCTAGAGTATCATTTTAATCACTGCTGATAGAAACTAAGATTTCTAATTATATTAATAATAATAATCATATTAAAGGTGAAGCTATGGAAAAAATAAAGGTAATCTCGCCTGCAACCTCTGCAAACTTAGGCCCAGGGTATGATATCTTTGGACTGGCACTTTCTGAACCCTACGATACAATAACTCTCTCAAGATCTGGTGGTGGTATAAGCATATCTGTGAAAGGAGAAGGGGCAAATAAAATACCTACAGATGTTGATAAAAACACTGCCGGTGTTGTTGTAAGGGAGATTATAAAGGATTTCAACATTAAAGAAGGGGTTAAGATAGAGATCGAGAAAGGAATTAGGCCTGGTAGTGGCTTGGGGAGTAGTGCAGCATCTTCTGCAGGGGCTGCCTTTGCCATGAACGAACTATTCAACTTAAACCTCTCTAAGTTAGAACTTGTTAAATATGCATCCTTAGGTGAATCTATTTCTGCAGGTTTTCCCCATGCCGACAACGTTGCACCTGCAATATACGGCGGTTTTACAATGGTGGTTAACTACAATCCCTTAGAAGTTCTACATATACCTGTAGATTTTGAAGTGGTAGTGGCCCTTCCAGATATAGAAGTATCTACAAAGAAGGCTAGGGAAATACTTCCAGATAGTATCTCTCTTAGATCTATGGTGAATAACGTAGGAAAAGCCTGTGGGATGATCTACAGTCTTTTTAAGAAAGATGTGGAACTCTTTGGGAGGTGCATGATGGGAGATAGCGTTGTTGAACCTTATAGATCCCAGTTGATCCCTGGATACTTAGAGGTAAAGGAGAAAATAAAGGATCTAGTGTATGGTATAACCATAAGTGGATCTGGGCCCGGAGTGATAATTATACCTAAAGAGGGTAAGATATCTAGGATAAAGGAAGTACTTGATGAGGTATGGGCCTGTCCTGTATATCATACTAAGGTGGGTACTGGAATTCAGATATTGGAAAGGAATTAAGGTATTTCCCAGAAAAATAGTATAAGGGAGTTATTATTTCCTTTTTTATTAAAGTAAAATACTTATTAAATCGTTCTTTGTAAGAGGTTTGTAGTTTTTATTATTAAATATATTTCAGTTATACTTATTAACCAATTAATTTAATACTGTGATTTCTCTTAATTGTTATCATTTATCAAAAAGTAATTTATAAAAAGTATTAAAATAATAATAAATTAATTATTTAGTATTAATGGTGATTTAATGGACTTCTCTAAAATAAAAAGGAATTTTCAAAGGCTAAAGGATGGGAAAATTACAGTTAAGGATGGTTTAATATCTAAGCAGGATGCTTTAGATCTCTTTAAAATTTCCAAGTTGGAAGACTACCTAAAACTCTTTTATTTAGCTTCCCAGGTAAGAGATTACTTTATAAAGGAGATCGAGATAACTTCCACTATACATGTAACGAATATATGTAAAATATCCCCAAAGTGTCTATACTGTGGTTTTGCAGCAGGTACCTCTAAGGCAGGTTATTATAAACCTTTTAGATTGTCAGATGAAGATATAAAGAGATGTGCTATTGCTATAGAGAGAAGTGGAATATGCCGGGTAAGTTGCTCTTCTGGACATGGATACGAAGGAAAGGAAGTTATTAGGGCACTGAAAATAGTTAAAGAAAATACTAACTTGAAAGTTTTAGTGAATGCTGGAGGAGATCTAACAGAGGAGAGTATTAGGAAGTTGAAAAAATATGGAATAGATACTATATGTTGTAATTTGGAGACTATTAACAGGAAACTCTTTGCAAACTTGAAACCTGGAGAGAGTTTAGATAGGAGAATAGAGATCTGTAAACTTGTTAAAAAGTACGATATAGAGTTATCTTCTGGTTTGTTGATAGGAATAGGTGAAAGTTATAAGGATAGAGTAGAGCATTTATTATTTTTAAAGGAGTTAGATGTAGATGAAATACCTATTATGGGTTTTAATCCCTATCTAGGTACTCCTATGGAGAACCATCCAAGATGCTCCGCCTTGGAACAGGGGAAGACTATTGCAATAACTAGATTGATGTTTCCCAACATCAGGATAACATCCCCAACTCCTACCATAGGACCTGAACTTATAAAGTTTGCACTCTTAGGTGGAGCAAGTAATATAGCAACTGTAATACCCGACAACTACCCCTTAGATGTGAAGGGCGTAGGCAATCCTAAAACTGGAAATCTCGAGGAAGTTATTAGGATGATAAGGGAGTTAGGGCTTAAACCGAAGTTAAGAGATAACCGTGGTTCCTATGAAGTTGAAGGTAGGAGTCACAAAGATGTATAAAGATGTTGCTGAAAATATAGGGATAAAGAATTATTCAGTGGTAGATCCATACAACACTAAATTGAAGGATAAATATTCCTTACTTATTATCTCCAAGGGATACAAGAATAGAGTTAAAAAGCTGAATCCCTTCCCTATCTTTGAGATCTCTTCTGCAACTTTTGACGATCTAATTGACAGTGTAATGGAATTAGGTAAGTTAAATATTGGTTCTCCTAGAAAGATAGAGAAGTATCTCTTAGATATAGAAGAGAAGAAGAGACATGTCAAATCCCTCAAGTTTAACAGAGATGTAGAAGTAAATCCTGTATCTGAGTTTGTAAAGAAAGTGGTATTAGATTTAGGTATTCCTATATCTGAGAATGGTATTCCTGTAGTGCCCGACTATATGGTAGATAGATTCAGAAAAAAAGATATACTAATCCTGAAAACACACAGGTATGATTTAAATACCCTTGAGAGGGTAGAGGATAGGTATTTGTCTCTTATAAATTTGTTGAACTCTTTATAGTCGATAGTTTTGATTGAGAGGATAAGTAGGTAATATAGAATATCAAAAAATAAAAATCTTATTCTTTCCAGGAATTAGTATTATCTTCAACTTTTGATATCTTTTAATATTTATTAGAATCTCTCACCTTATCTTAGTGTTTGTTATATTTTTATAGAATTAGAATTTATTATTTTTTTAATTTTTCTAATTATAATAAAATATTATTTTTATTTTTTAATCACTACTTTATATGGGAACTGAAATTATAAATACCATCTTTGTCACTTTTTAATTTTTATTCATCTAAAGTATAAAATTAGGTGATAACTTTGATCTCTAAGAGATGTCTAAACATGGCGTCTTCTGATATAAGAAAAATATTCGATACCTCTTCCAACAATACAATAAACTTAGGTATAGGAGAGCCAGATTTTACTACACCTAAACATATAATAGAAGCTGCAAAAAGAGCCCTTGACGAAGGAAAAACCCACTATACTCCTAACAACGGGATATACGAACTTAGGGAAGAAATAAGTAAGAAGTTGAAGATGGATTACAACTTAGATATACATCCAGAGAATATAATAATTACTTGTGGAGCTTCAGAAGGACTAATGTTGTCCCTTATGTCTGTGGTGGATAGGGGAGATGAGGTAATAATCACAGATCCAGCTTTCCTATCCTATAGAAATCTCATCCAGTTATGTGAAGGTAGGCCTGTGCCTGTAAAACTTGAGGAGGATTTTTCCTTAGATATTGAAAAGGTGAAGGAGAGTATAACAGACAGGACAAAATGTATCGTTATAAATACTCCTGGAAATCCTACTGGAAAGGTAATGAGTAAGGAAGAGATAAAGGGAATCTCCGATATTGCAGAGGACTACAACTTAATAGTTATATCGGATGAAGTATATGATAAGATCATCTACCATAAAAAACACCACTCTCCGATGGAATACACTGATAATTGTATAGTTGTCAATGGGTTTTCCAAAACCTACGCTATGACAGGATGGAGGATAGGTTACCTCTATGTAAGTGAGAATTTAAACAGTAGGCTTAATATTGTAGATCATATGATAAAGATACACCAGTACTCCTTTGCATGTGCAACATCCTTTGCCCAGTATGGAGCACTTGCTGCACTGAGAGGGGATCAAAGTTGTATATATGAAATGGTTAGGGAGTTCAGAAGAAGGAGGGACCTGGTAGTTAAAGGGTTGAAAGATGTATTTAAGTTGCATCCTCCTGAAGGTGCATTCTATATTTTTCCTAACACTGAAGAGTATGGAACTGGGGAAGAAGTTGTTAAAAGATTGATGGAGAATGGAATACTGGTAGTCCCTGGGGTGGCCTTTGGGAAAGGTGGTTTATATCACATTAGGCTCTCCTATGCCACTAAGTATGAGCTCCTTGAGAAGGCTGTAGAGATAATAAAAGAGACATTTCTAGGAGGGATGTAAATGATTATAAAAATTAGAACTAGAATTAAACCGACTGAAGATAGAGAAAAGGTTATTAAAGCTGTTAGAAACATGTTTAGAGATGCTGAGATCTTTATAGATGAGAATAACATACTAACTGCAGAGGCTAAAAGTTTGGAGATACTTAAAAAACTTATTAGAAGACAGGGTATATTGGATGCTGTGAGGATGGTTTTAGAAAAGGGTATTTCAGAGAACTCTACAAGGTTTGTATTAAATAAACAGGCGGCTTACTGTGGAGTTGCAAATTTTGACAGGGATGTCCATGGAGGTATCGAAGTAAAGGTTATTGCAGAGGAGGGTGAAAATATAATGACTATAGTTAAGGATATAGCACCGAGGACAAAGGATGGAAAAATAGTTGAGGAAGATGTCTTAGAAAGTGATGCCTCCAATAACCTTAGTCCCATGAGGGGATAAATTATAATAAAGATGAAAACTATAAATAATGTATTGTTGAATATTGAAGATTAAGATTTGTAGGAGATAAAATGTTATACAGAAAGATATTAATACCTACAGATAACTCCAAGGTTTCTATAGAAGCTGCAAGACATGGTTTAGAGATAGCAAAACTGATGAAATCCAAGGTATATGTCATATACGTAGTGGATATTATGCCCTTTGTAGGACTCCCCACAGAGGGGTTTTGGGAAACTATGAAGGAGATATTAGAGGAAGAAGGTAAAGAAGCATTTAAGAAGATAGAGAATATGGCAGAAGAGATAGGGGTTGATATTACTACGGAGATCTTAGAAGGTAGTCCTGTTAAGGAGATAGTGGAATATGCAGAGAAAAAAGGTATAGATCTTATAGTTATGGGAACATCTGGGAAAAGTGGAATAGATAAATTACTATTAGGTAGTGTAGCAGAAAAGGTCAGTAAAAAAGCCCATTGTCCTGTACTCCTTGTAAAGATGATAAAAGAAGAGAAGAAAGAATTATAAGATTAATTTTATTTTTCTTGCATGGTGGTATTGTACTTTTTTATATAAAAAACTACAAAATAATCTACACAAACAATTTATATACAATTAATATACTAATTTTTAAAGTGTTATTTTTTGTATCTTAACTTTTATCTTCATCCATATGTGATAGTGAAGATAATTACCACTTAGAATTTTTACATATTTATGATGAAATAAAGTACATCTGTACTTTAAAAATTAGAATAAAGGGATATTATGAAAATCAGTAATATAACATTATCTGTAAAGACTAGACTATTTGCTCCTTATTTGATACTACTTTTTCTTCTTATAATTACTACTATCTTATCTGTTGTATCCCATAATGATATATTGAAAGATGGAGATGTTATAAATATTGCAGGAAAACAAAGAATGTTAATTCAGAAAATGTCAAAAGATGCATTCATGGTTGGTATGGGATATGTGGAATATAAAGAAGATATGATAAAAAGTGCAGAAGAGTTTGATAAGAATCTACAGGATCTAATTAACGGTAACCCTGAAAGGGGAATTCCTCCTGCTCCAGATAATGTCAAACAACAGTTACTTAAAGTTAAAAAACTCTGGGATCCATTTTACGAGAAAATTAAAATAGTCTATACAAAGGATCCTAAAGATCCAGAGTTTAAGGAGGCATTAGAGTATATAAAAGATCATAATATGGAACTATTAAATGAGATGCATAAAGGCGTTGTAATGTATACTGAAAAATATGAAGAAAAAATTAATAACTTAATTACAGAATCTATAATAGTAACCATTATTGGTGTTTTGACAGTTGTTCTATCCATAATATTTATTAGAAGAAGTGTTATTAGACACTTGGAGGAGTTAGATAGAATCACCAACGAGATGGCTAATAAAAATTACAACATAGAATCTAAGGTAAAATTCTACAACGATGAACTAGGAACAATATATAAAAATATATTGAAAATAGTCAACAATCTAAAGGAAGATATGGTAAAAGAGATAGAAAAAGAGAAGAAGCTAAACCAACTGTTTGATACAATATCTAAGATCATGAACAGTTTAGCTAACGGAGACTTCACTGTTAGAATGAAAGAAGAAGGGGAATTCAAGTCTCTAGGAGAGATAATTAACAAAGCTGTGGAAAAGGTAGCACAACTCATCAAAGATCTAAGAAAACATATAGATAGACTAAATGAGGAAATAAATATACTCAGAGAAGAGATAGAGAAGACTAAGGAGATCTCAGATCAGGTAACAGATGCCGCATCCCAGGTAGCCACTGCAGCCACAGATCAATCCGCAAAACTCCAGGATATCACCCAAGAGTTAGAAGAAACTACGAAACTAATTGAAAACACAGCCCAGAGTGCAGAGGAAGGTGTAAAGGCTGCAGAAGAAGTAAGTAACTACTCAGAGGAAGGTGTAAAGAAGGTAGAGAACGCAATAACAACGATGCAAAACATCGCAAATGTAATAGACGAGTTAGGTAAAGCTATCCAGGAACTCGGTGAAGAGAGTAAGAAGATCAACGAGATTACAGTACTTATCAAGGACATAGCAGAGCAGACTGGACTCCTGGCCCTCAACGCCTCTATAGAGGCTGCCAGGGCTGGAGAGGCAGGGAGAGGTTTCGCAGTTGTTGCAAGTGAGATAAAATCCTTAGCAGAAGAGATAGGGAAGTCTGTGGACGACATTAAGAAAACTATCTCCGAGATACAGAGTAAGATCGAGAAAACTGTAGATCTAGGTTTAACTGGTAAGGATGAAGTAGATAAGGGAGTTATTGCAATAGACGAGGTAAATAATGCATTCCTCAAAATCAAGGATGGAGTTTATACAACATTGGAAAAGATAAACGCAATCAAAGAACATGCAGAAGAGTCCAGCAACAACATTCAGAGTGCTCTTAGACACGTCCAAGATATTGCCTCTATATCCGAGGAGTTTGCAGCCACTGCAGAGGAGTTGACTGCCAGTGCTGAGGAACAGAATGGAGTTGTGGAAGAGGTTAGTAAGGTCATTGATGAACTTGCCAAGATATCTGAAGAGGTCTCACATAGTGTAAGTAAATTTAGAGTATAATGCCGAGGGAAACTTCCTATAATTAATGTATTACTATAGGATGGTGAAATAGTGACTATTAGAACTACTAATAATGAAGAAGATAT